>JAGAMQ010000013.1 GCA_017624645.1 Oscillospiraceae bacterium | reverse complement strand
CCCTCGGTGATAAAGTCGTTTTGGAAGACGATGCCGAATTTTTGACGCAGGTCATCGTAGGCAATGGTGCGGATATCCTGCCCGTCCAGATAAATATTTCCGGAATCCGGGTCATACAGCCGCAGCAGCAGATTCAGCACCGTGGTCTTGCCGGCGCCGGTGCCCCCCAGGATGCCAAGGGTCTGGCCGTGTTCCAGCCGGAAGGACAGATTGTCGAGATTCTTGCCTACGCCGGTATAGGAGAAGCTTACATTCCGGAATTCAATATGGGGGGCGTTTTCCGGGAGCTCTTCCTCTACCGGCTGGACCTGCAGGTCTGCCGGCAGATCCAAAACAGCTGCCACCCGCTTTGCGCTGGCTTCCCCCTTGGACCACATGACGAAGATCCGTGTAATGCCCATCATGGCATTGAGGATCATCACAAAATACTGCAGCGCGGCAATGATCACGCCCCCTTGAATGGCACCTTGATCCACCCGGAAAGCACCTACCACCACCACGGCAGTCAGGCCCAGATTCAGCACCACGGAGGAAACAGGACCGGTGATGGAGGTGATCATTCCTGCCCGCTGGGAAACGTCGCTAAGCTCCCGGTTGACGGTTTCAAAGCGGTTTTTTTCGTGTTCTGTTTTGCTTAGCGCCTTGATGACCCGGATACCTGTAATGTTCTCCTGTGCCACCCGGACCACCCGGTCCAGCACCGTCTGCTGACGGGTATACAGGGGCAGGCTCTTTTTGGTCACAAAGGTCACCACAATGGCGATCACCGGCAACAGGGCAATGAGGATCAGTGCCAGCACCCAGTCCATCTGCACCAGCATGAAAATGCCTCCTGCCAACAGGATGGGTGCCCGGACACCCATGCGCTGCAGCCGGGTGAGCATCTGGTTGACGTTGTAGGTGTCGCTGGTGAGCCGGGATTCGGCAGAGGGAACGGTAAGCTCGTCCATCTGCCTGGCGGAAAGGTGCTGCAGCTTGTCGAAAAGATCGTGGCGGATGGCCTTGGTGATCTTTCCGGAGCTGAAGGCGGTCATCCGGTTGGCGGTAATGTTCAGCACCAGACACAAAAGGGCGCACAGCACCATCAGTCCGCCGTAAAGGTAGATCTGCTTCACGTCTCCGGCAGGAACCTTGTCATCCAGCATGGTCTCCATAAGGGTGGGGATCCACAGCTCGGCATAGGTGCCGAAGAATTTGATTGTCAGTGCCACCAGAATGTAGAGGGTATGGGGCCATATGTATTTCATCAGCCGTCCCATTTTTATACCTCCTTCCCTTCCACCGCGGACCGGAGCTTTTCCAGCAATCCGGTGAGTTGGGTCTGCTCTTCGGGAGAAAGCACCTGCAGCAGGGACTGCTCCCATTGCAGGGTCTCCTTTTTCAAGGGCTCGATCAGTGCCTGTGCCTTTGAGGTGGGGTACAGGCACAGCACCCGCTTGTCAGCAGGGGCGCTTTCCCGGGACAGATAGCCGCTTTCTTCCAAAAACGCTGCCTGCCGGGCAACATTGCTTTTGTCCAGTCCCAGCTTTTGGGAAAGACCGTCCTGAGAAATGCCCGGGGACCCACTGATCTCAATGAGAAAACGGGCGTGGTAGCCCTTGAGCCCGTAGGGCTGCAGATAGCTGTGGCGTTTCTCCCGGAAGTACCGGTTCAGCATCACAAAAGCTCTGCTTACCTCCATATAAGCTGCCTCCTTTTGATAGTTGCATTTGCAACTGTTGCGATTGCAACAATATTAACACATTCCGGAGCGGCTGTAAAGCATAATCAGAAAAAAACCGGGAAAAATGCCATCAAGGGAGGGGATCTTATGAAAGAGGAAGAAAAAAAGCCGGTGCCGTGGGAGGTGCGGGATCCCAAGCCTCCGGTAATCCGTTCCGGGCATATGGAAAACAAGCGCCGCTGATGCAGCGGCAAATCAGAATTGGTAGCAAAGCAAAAAACACGGACGGCAAAGCGTAATGTTCTTATCGGGGAAATTGAAGATTCTTTCAATTCTCATTAAGAACCAGCATTGCATTTGTAAGTACAAATACGGTTGGGCGGTAGCCCAAACCCATAACTAACAGAAAAGAGCAAGAGTAAAAGGAACAGATCCTTCTATTCTTGCTCTTGTTTATTCCTCTGTCGATATGTCAACTTTGTTGACTCGAAATGTTCTCGCTTTGCTCGAACTCGATATATTGCCACTTTGCGTCAATTCGATATGAGATAAATCCCTCACATTTTTGACATATATCGTCCAAAGGCGATATATGCAAAAGCATATCGAGCCGCAGGCATATCGAGTTGCGTCAGCAACATATCGAAAATCCCGTAAGGGATTTATCTCGATGCGTGATTGTCCGTTAAGGACATCACGCTAACGCCGTCCGTGTTTCTTATTTTCTTGTCCAGGTGCTGCGGGAGAACAGCACCAGTATGGGGAAAATCTCCAGTCTGCCTGCCAGCATACATGCTGAAAGAATGATCTTGGAAAGATCGCTGTAGGCACCGAAATTGCAGGTGGGACCCACCTGCGCCATGCCGGGACCGATGTTGTTGAAGCAGGCAAGCACTGCCGACAGGTTGGTCTCCACAGAAAAGCCGTCCAGACTGATCAGCAGGAAGCCTGCAATGACGATGACCACATAGGCGGCAAGGTATGCATGGGTGTTGTTCAGCACATTTTCGCTGACGCACTTGCCGTTGGCTCGGACAAGCTGCACCTTGTTGGGATTCAGGACCTGCTGGATATTTCTGCGCAGGCTCTTAAAAAGCAGCAGTACCCGGGCACCCTTCATACCGCCGCCGGTGGAACCGGCGCAGGCACCCACTACCATCAGAAGGAGCAAAACGCTCTTGGAAAGGACCGGCCACAGGTCATAATCCGTGGTGGTAAAGCCGGTGGTGGTCATAATGGAGCTGACCTGAAAGGCGGCGTGGCGGATGGCTTCCTCCGCCGTGGCGTACATACCCTGGGCCGACCGCCATACATTCAGGACGATGATGGCGGTAGCACCTGCAAAGATCCCAAGGTACAGCCGCAATTCTTCATCTTTCCATACATTTTTCAGCTGCCGCAGGAGCAGCAGGTAATAACAGCTGAAATTCACGCCGAATAGCAGCATGAATACGGTGGTGACATTTTGGATGTAGGGGCTGTAGGATGCCATGGAATCGTTTTTGATTCCAAAGCCCCCGGTGCCGGCAGTGCCGAAGGCAGTACACAGGGCTTCCAGAAGATCCATTCCCCCGGCAAGGAGGAACAGAATGTTGATCACCGTGAGAACAATATAGATCACATACAGGATGGTGGCGGTCTGCCGCATTTTCGGCACCAGCTTACCCACATCCGGCCCGGGGCTTTCTGCCCGGAGCAGGTGCATGGTAAAGCCTTTGTCACCTCCGGCAGGGACCACCGCCAGCAAAAACACCAGCACACCCATGCCCCCCAGCCAATGGCTGAAGCTGCGCCAATAGAGCAGTCCCTTGGAGAGGCGTTCCACATCGGAAAGGATGGAGGCACCGGTGGTGGTAAAGCCGGAAACCATTTCAAAAACCGCATCTACGTAGCTGGGGATCTGTCCGGACAGGTAAAAGGGCAGACAGCCCAGCATACTCAGAACCACCCAGCCAAGGCCTACGCTGACCAGTCCCTCCCGGGCACCGAAGAGCCGCCGGGCATGGCGGCACAGAGTGTACAGCACACCGGCAGTCACAAGGATGATACCAATGGAAGCCACAAAGGCCCAAAGGGCGGCGGTTTCTCCGGAAAATGCGCTGATAAGCAGCGCCGGGAGCATAAACACCGCTTCCACAAGGAGGATCTGGGAAATAAATTTTCCCATCATCTTATAGTTCATAGCAAGGCTCCGTCAGAAAATGTCGTTGATCTGCTTCAGCACGCCCCGTCCGCTGGTGACTACCACCACGGTGTCGCCTTCCTGGAAGAAGCTGTCACCGTTGGGGATCTGGGTCTGGCTGCCCCGGGTGATGCTGGCAATCAGGACATTGTTTTTTGTTTTTAGTTTTTTCAGGGGGATATTGCAGTTGCGGGTGGAGCTGTCCACCAAAAATTCCACAGCCTCAGCCTGTCCGTCGGCAATGGAGTGGACGGAGATGGCTGCGCCGGTCTGATTCTGCATGGCACGGACATAGCGGACGATATCGTTGCTGCACAGCTCCTTAGGACAGATCAGACTGCCAAGGTCCAGAGAATCGGCAATGGTGGTGCCGCCCCGGCTGAGCTTGGTGATGATCTGAGGGACTTTCCGTGCCTTGGCGTACAGGGAGATGATCATGTTGGTCTCGTCCATACCCGTAAGGCTGATGAGGGCATCTGCGTCACTGATGCCCTGATCGTCCAGAAAAAGCTGAGAGCTGCAGTCGCCCCGACTGACAGAGGTGTGGGGCAGCAGGGATGCCAGCTCCACGCACCGCCCATAGTCCCGGTCCAGTACCTGCACAGAGATGTTGTCCTTTTCCAGAAGACTTGCCAGATAGTAGCTGACCCGGCCGCCGCCGCAGATCATCACCTGACGGACCCGGCGGGTGATAATGCCCAGGTTTTTCAGCAGCACCGTCAGCTCTGCCGTGGGGGCAGTAACAAAGATCCGGTCACCGCTGCGCAGAACGAAATTGCCGCTGGGGGCAACGGCAGTGCCGCCCCGAAGCACGGCGCACACCAGCACTCGGCACTTGACCACCGAGGAAAGCTCACTCAGGGGTAGGTCGCACAGCTTGCTTCCCGGCTCCAGCCGCAGCTCCACGATCTCCACCTGCCCCTTGGCAAAGGTATCCCGGCGGAGAAAGCCCGGGTATTTCAAAAGCCGTTCGATCTCGAGGGCTGCCCGCTTTTCCGGATTCACCGTCAAAGACAGGGGGAATACCTCCGGCATGGTCATTACCTGCTCGGCGTATTCCGGATTGCGGATCCGGGCGATGGTATGGATCCGGTCGTTGATGCCGTGGGCAGTCATACAGCACAAAAGATTTACTTCGTCGGCGTTGGTAGCAGCGATCACAAGATCCGCTTCCTCTACACCTGCCTGCAGGAGCACCTCCTTGGAGGCGCAGTTGCCGCAAACCGTCATGGCATCATACCGCCCGGCTGCGTTTTCCAGGACGCTGCTTTTGGTGTCGATGAGAGTAATGTCGTGCCCCTCGGTAATGAGCTGACCCGCAAGGGTCAGTCCTGTCTTGCCGCTGCCGGCAATGATGATCTTCATAGTGCTTTCCTCCGGGAAAGAAGTGATATTTCACACATTATACCAAGCTTTTCCCTGGATTGCAACTGCCCGGTTTTCTGCCTGGCCTTGAGGAGTGTGCAAAGGCTGT
>JAGAMQ010000158.1 GCA_017624645.1 Oscillospiraceae bacterium | reverse complement strand
TTAACTACATGACTGCACTGGGCTTTGAAAATGACAAGTACGATGATCTTACCCAGTTTTGGCCTGCAGACGTGCATTTTGTAGGCAAGGAGATCGTCCGCTTCCACTCCATCATCTGGCCTGCTATGCTGATGAGCCTTGATCTGCCCCTGCCCAAGAAGGTCTTCGGTCACGGCTGGCTGCTGCTGGACGGCGGTAAGATGTCCAAGTCCAAGGGCAATGTGGTGGATCCCTACATCCTTGCCGAGCGCTTTGGCGTGGATGCCCTGCGGTTCTTCCTGCTCCGTTCCTTCCCCTTCGGTTCTGACGGCAACTTCTCCAACGAACTGCTGATCTCCACCATCAATACCGACCTTGCCAACGATCTGGGCAATTTGGTGTCCCGTACCGTTGCAATGGCACAGAAGTACTTCGGTGAGGCCCTGCCTGCACAGCAGACGGCCGATGAGCAGATGGATGCGGAGCTGGTGGCAATGGTCACCGGTCTGCGGGCAAAGTATGAGCAGCAGATGGAGAGCTATGCGTTCCAGAATGCACTGGCAGAGGTGTTCAAGGTCATCTCCCGGGCCAACAAGTATATTGACGAGAACGCTCCCTGGGTCCTTGCCAAGGATGAGGAGAAGAAGCCCCGGCTGGCAAAGGTTCTTTACAACCTGCTGGAGACCGTTCGTGTCTGCGCCGGTCTGCTGATCCCCTTCATGCCTGAAACCTCCGAAGAGATCGCCCGCCGGCTGGGGGGTGCCTCCATGGCGTGGGATACCCTGGCAACCTTCGGGGTGCTGCCCTGCCAGGTTGCCACCGTCAACGGTCCTGCCCTGTTCCCCCGGATCGACATGGAGAAGGAGCTGGCTGCTTTGGAAGAGCTGTCCAAGCCCAAGTCCGATATCGAGATCGAGCCTTACGCGGAGGAGAAGGTGGACTTTGATACCTTCTGCAAGTCCGATTTCCGTGCTGTGAAGGTCAAAGACTGTCAGAATGTGAAGAAGTCTGACAAGCTGCTGCAGTTTACTTTGGACGACGGCACAGGCACCGACCGGCAGATCCTGTCCGGCATTGCCAAGTTCTACAAGCCCGAGGAGCTCATCGGCAAGACCCTGGTTGCCATTACCAACCTTCCTCCCCGGAAGATGATGGGCAGAGAATCCTGCGGCATGCTGATTTCCGCTGTGCATACGCAAAAGGGTGAGGAGAAGCTACATCTTCTGATGATCGATGACAATATCCCCGCCGGTGCAAAGCTCTGCTAAAAGTAAGAAACGAGCCGTCCTGCAGGACGGCTCGTTCTTGTCCAACGGAAAACAGCACGCAGAATTCTGCGTGCTGCTTTTTATACCTCTTTGTACATGGCACCGGCATCGTCCTTGCGGACGTTGTCTGCCACCTGTACGACCTCCACTGCCACAGTCCTAGCACCCATGGCAATTTCGATCCGGTCGCCCACCTTGACCTCGTAGCTTGCCTTGACTACCCGGCCGTTTACACTGATGCGGCCATTGTCACAGGCTTCGTTGGCCACCGTCCGACGCTTGATCAGACGGGAGACCTTCAGATACTTGTCAAGACGCATGGGAGAAGCTCCTTACTTGGCGATGGTGTCCTTCAGAGCCTTGCTGGCCTTGAAAGCGGGCAGGCGGGTAGCGGGGATTTGGATTTCCTCGGCGGTACGGGGGTTGCGGCCTACGCGGGCTTCCCGGGTCTTCACCTCGAAAATGCCAAAGCCGGAGATCTGCACCTTGTCGCCCTTAACCAGGGAGGCGGTGATGGTATCAACGGTAGCATTGACGACGCGCTCTGCGTCCTTCTTGGTCAGGCCGGTCTTTTCGGCAACAGCTGCGATCAATTCAGTCTTGTTCATGATAAAAACCTCATTTCTTTTATTCACTATGGGACTTCATCTTATCATAGTTTTTTCCAAAAATCAAGTTGTTTTTGCAACTTTTCGTTAAATATTGCATATTTTTTATTAAAATTTTACAGTTTTAGGAATCGGGCGATCTTTTCACCTTTGGGCAGCAGCAGGCAGTCCTCGCGGGTGATGGATTTGCACAGAACCACACACACAAAGTACACTGCGGCACCCAGCGCAATGGGCACGCCGCACAGCAGAATCCGGCTGCCGTCGGCACCCAGCAGGAGGGTCAGCCCCCGGTAGCACACAAACACTGTCACGCCCATGAGGACGGCGGGCAGCAGGGGACGCAGGAGGTTGCGAACCAGCTTGGGCTTTTGGGGCACGAGGCGGCCAATGGACAGGATGTTCATTACCGCAATGGCACCGTAGCACAAAGCAAAGCCGATGGGAACACCCAAAATGCCAATGTTGGGATTGCCTGACAGGAAGTACACCACAGCCAATTTGGCAGCGCCGGAGATCAGGGTGTTGATCACCGGCACATGGGCATAGCCGTGGGACTGAAGAATAGAGTTGGTCAGCTGGATGATGCCATAGAGGAAGATGCTTACTGCCATCACAGCCATCAGCCGGGAGGCAAGGTCCAGAAGCTCTCCGGAGTAGCCCCCCAGCAGCGCCATTACGGGCCGGGACAGCAACAGAAGACCCACACTGCAGGGCAGGCTCAAAAGACCGGTGATCCGGGCGGAGGATTCCTCGGTGGCACGGACATTTCTGTCGTTGCCCAAGGTCAGCTGGGAGGTAATGGCAGGGATGACGCTGACGGTGATGGGAATGAGGAAGGCGCAGGGCATGTTGAAGATGGTGTGGGTCATATTGTAAATGCCCTTGGTTACATCTGCCGCTTCCTGGGAAAGACCGCAGGAGGTGAGCAGCTGGCGCATATACACACTGGTCTCCAGCACTGTCAGAAGCTGCAGACCGGCAGAACCTACGGTGATGGGAACGGCGATGGCCAGAAGACCCTTGGCGGTGGAACCGTAGCTTCGGGGAGTGTCATTGGTCTGGGGCATTGCCCTGTAGGCAGGGGAGAGCTTGGAAAACAGAAATACCGCCGACAGAACGCAGCTGACGGTCACGCCTAAAATGGCACCACCGGCGGCCAAGGGGACATTTTTGTAGGTGCTCATAAACAACCATGCAAGGCCCAGTCCTACCAGCAGCTTGCAGAAAGCCTCCAGCACCTGACTAACAGAGGTGGGGCGCATATTCCCCTGCCCCTGGAAGAATCCCCGGAAGGTGGAGATCAGTCCCATGAAGAAGGCGCTGGGGGCAAGGCAGCGGATGGCGATGGCGGCATTTTCCTGCTGCAGGAAGGCGGCAAACTGGTCGGCGAAGACCAGCATCACCACGGTGCTGACCAGTCCCAAGCCCAGGAAAATGGCCCGGCTGGTACGATAGACCCGGCGAACCTGGCTGTAATTGCCCAGGGTGCTTGCCTGGCTGATCATCCGGCTCATAGCCACCGGCAGACCGGCTGTGGAGATGATAAGCAGCAAAGAATAGATATCGTAAGCGGAGCTGAAATAGCCGAAGCCCTGATCGCCTACGATCATTTTCAGAGGGATCTTATAAAATGCACCGATGATTTTTACCGCAGCCGTTGCCAGAGCCAGCAGAGCAGCGCCGTGTAGAAAGGTTTGCTTTTTTCCGACTTCAGACATAGCTTACTCCTTTTCCTGCAAAAGACGGGGGATGGCGTACTCCATCAGCTCTGCCACCACACTGTTAAGGTCGATGGTGGGGAAACGGCCGTTTTGGTACAGGATCTTGCCCCGGACCATGGTCATTGCCACATCGCCGCCCTTGGCAGAAAACACAAGGGCGTTGGTGACATTGTGACAGGGCATCAGATGGGGGGCAGAGAAATCCACCAGCACCACATCCGCATCCATGCCCTCTTTGAGCATGCCGCACTCGTCCCAGCGCTGCTGGGCGCGGGCACCGCACACCGTTGCCATCATAAGCAGGGCAGAGGAGGGCATGGCGGCAGGATCTCCGGCGGACTGCCGGGCAGTGAGGGCGGCAAAGCGCATCACCTCAAAAAGATCCAGATTGCCGGCCTCCACGCAGCCGTCAGTACCCAGCGCCACATTCATGCCGGCCTTTACAAGCTCTGTGATGGGCGCTACCGGCAGACCGGCTTTGGCGTTGGCCACGGGGGTGACCACGGCGGAGGCTTTCCGCTTGCCCAGAAGCTGCTGCTCCTCCGGGGAAAGACCGGCGCAGCCGGCGGCGGTCACCGGCAGGTCGAAGACCCGGTGGCAGTCCAGCAGCTCCGCGGGACCCAGACCGGTACGGTCCATGCAATCCTGGGCTTCTTCCTTGGTTTGGGCAAGGTGAAGCTGAAAGCCCAGCCCCTTTTCCCGGGCATAGTCTGCAAGACCCTCCCACAGGGGATAGTTGCTGATATATTCGGCATAAATGCCTGCATCGATGCGCAGCCGGTTATCATCGTGTCCGTGCCACTTTTCCGTGACCCGGCAGACCTCCCGGCATTGCTCGTCGGTTTCAAAATCAAAATCCTCACTGTCGTGGATATAACGGTAAGCGCTCAGGGCGAGGTTTGCCTTGATGCCGCTTTCTGCTGCAGCTTCGGCGGTGGCATCGGGATAGTAGGAAAGATCGGAAACAGAGGTGATGCCAAAACGCAGACATTCGGCAATGGACAAAAGTGCCGCTGCCTTGGCGCTGCGCCGGTCCATCCGGTCCTCCCGGCGAAGCTGCTGCTCCAATGCATCCCGGCGGGAGGCATCGTCCAGCACTGTGCGCAGAGCGGCGGTACACAGGTGGGTGTGGCAGTTCACAAGACCCGGTATGGCCACCATGCCTGTGCCGTCGATGATGGTGGCAGGCTGCTCCTTGGGAGCCTCCTTGCCCATATAGGTTATTTTGCCATCGGTGATCCCAAGATATGCGCCAAAAAGCACATCCATCCGTTCATTCATGGTCACCGCCGTGACATTTGCGATCAAGGTATCCAAAACAAGACTTCCTTTCGTGGTGGTACTGGGGGTAAAATTTCAATTTAACGCACTGTCGCAGACAGTGCATCCCCATCTTGGCCCCC
>JAGAMQ010000157.1 GCA_017624645.1 Oscillospiraceae bacterium | reverse complement strand
GTCCGTGGCAATCCGCATCTCAGAAGAGAACGGGTTCCCACGCCCCTCCGGGGCTCGGAACGACAGGGAACCCACCCCCATGTCATTGCGAGGAGCGCAGCGATGCGGCAATCCGTAATTCCCCATTTCTGTCATTGCGAGGCTTGCTTTGCAAGCCGTGGCGATCCGTATCCCCCTCGGAATAAGAAGGCAAAAAGGGGAGAACGGGTTCCCACGCCCCTCCGGGGCTCGGAACGACAGGGAACCCACCCCCGTGTCATTGCGAGGACACGAATGTGTCCGTGGCAATCCGCATCTCAAAAGAGAACGGGTTCCCACGGTCACTGGCGCCCCCTTGGAATGACACCACTACCCACGAAGAAGGAAGCCATATGAAGCTTGCAACCATCCCAATGGAACAGCTGGCGCAGCTTCTGCAGACCCAGCTGACACATGGCGGAACAGCCAACCTTATAGTCACAGGCAACAGCATGTACCCTATGCTGCTCTCCCACCGGGATTCTGTCCGCCTGGTAGTTCCCAAAGAACCCCTGCGTAAGGGTGACCTGATCTTGTATCGCCGGGAGGAGGGGGCTTATATCCTCCATCGGATCGTTTCCAAGCCGGTGCATGACACCTTCTTCTGCTGCGGCGATAATCAGTGGATACGGGAAACCGTGACCCGCCGTCAGGTCATTGCCGTTGTGGACCGCTTTACCCGCAAGAAAAAGCAACACGATGTCCGCAGCTTTTCACACCGGTTGTATGTTGCCCTTTGGGTGGCGCTGCTGCCGGTGCGCAGACCGCTGTTCGTCCTGCGACGCAAACTCGGCAGACTCCGTGCTTCTCTTCGTAAATAATATATATTATAATAAGGTATCCCACTGTACTGCGAAATGTCACTTACTTTACCCGCCCCCCAAAGCCTTCTCCTCGGGGAGAAGGTGGCAAAAATCTCTGATTTTTGACGGATGAGGTGTAGCTGCGTAAGCAGCGTCCCTGTCATTGCGAGACCAGTCCGCAGACTATCCGTATCCTTGACGAACGGCAATCCGTAATGCGGGTTCCCACGGTCGCGTTGCTGCCTCGGAACGACAGGACACTCCCACATCGCATTTTTTCTAAGTGTCATTTCAGAGTGCAGCTCACTCAAATCTCCATAGGAGGAAAATGCTATGAATAACAAGACCAAATTACTGGCTTTGATCGGTGCAGTGGTTGCTGTGATCCTTTTGACCGTGGCTATTGTAGGTCTGGTCAACGGAACCTGGCCGTGGGAGGATAACGGCTGGTTCTCCGGCGATTATAACGGCATGCCCGGCAAGAATACCACCTCCACCACCGGCGACGGTACTACCAACGATACCACCGATGGCACTTCGGATTCTGCCTCTAATACCACCGAAGGCGGAAATACCGCCCAGAAGCCTGCCCAAAAGGAAGAGGGCGATATCTCTCTGGATATCAATATCGGCATCGATACCTCTACCACCGAGACCACCGAAGTCAGCGAAAATAATAACAATAATAACACTTCCGGCAACAACGGAAATGTCATTCACGGCGACTCCATCAGCTTTGATGACCTGATGAATGCTTCGACCCGGGGAGCAGGGGAATGAAGAACCCGACTGTGACCACCCTGCTGCGCCATAGCCGGGGAAGAGTGTTCCTGCTGACGGCGTTGAGCCTGCTGATGTCCTTGCTTCAGGTGGCGTTGGCGGTGCTTTCCCGCAGCGTGATCGATGCGGCTTTGGCAGCGGATGGTAAGTTGGGAAGCTGGACTGCCGGCTATATCATCACCGTTTTGCTTTTGGTGGTGGCCTATGCCGCTGCCGCATGGCTCAACGGCAGCACGGTGGATGTGCTTTCCGCCCGGCTGCGAGAGGACCTGCTCCGCAGTGCCATGTATAGCCGGGATCTGCGCTTGCAGCAGTTCCATAGCGGTCAGCTGCTTAGCCGTGGAATGGAGGATGTGCATACCCTCTGCGACGGAGCGGTCAATGCGCTGCCTGCGCTGGTTGGTCAGCTGGGAAAGCTGGCTGCCGCCTTTATTGCGGTGTCGGTGATCGCTCCCAAGGTGGCGCTGCTGCTTGTTGCCGTTGCGGTAGTTGTCGTACTGGCTACCGCCTGTATGCGCCCGCTGCTGAAGAAGCAGCATGAAAAGGTCCGCCAATCCGACGAAAAAGTTATGTCAACCATGCAGGAGGATCTCCAGCAGCTGGAGCTGATCCAAAGCCTGCAGGTACAGGAAAAGCTTCTTGCCGGCTTCTCTAAGGTAGTGGGGAAGAACCTGCACAGGCGTGCCCGCCGGCGTATTTGGACGGTCACCAGCAACAGCCTGTTTTCCACCGCATCCTTGCTGGGAACCGGTGCGCTGCTGATCTGGGGTGCAACGCAGGTTGCAAATGGAACAATTTCCTTCGGTATGCTCACCGCCATGCTTCAGCTTTTGAGCCTGTTCTCCGGTCCGGTGCTGGGACTTTCCGGTCTTTGGACCCGGTTTACGGCGGTGGAGGTAGCTGCTCAGCGACTTTCTGAGCTTTTGGTTGTGCCTGATCAGCCTGCACAGGTCACCGCACCCATCACCGTAGAGCAGATCGTTTTCGAGGATGTGACCTTTGCCTATCCCGGCGAGGAGACCCCCGTGGTGGAGCATTTCTCCGCTGCCTTCCCGCTGGACCGGTGGGCTTGCCTGACCGGTATCTCCGGCAGAGGAAAAACCACCCTCTTTAAGCTGGTTCTCGGCTTGTACACACCTCAGGCCGGCAGAGTTTATCTGCAGACCCCCCAGGGGCAGGTTCCTTGCTCCGAACAGACCCGCCACCTGTTTGCCTATGTGCCTCAGGACTATGCTCTGTTTTCTGGCTCTGTCCGGTTCAATCTGGAGCTGGTTGCGGACTCCGATGCCGCTGTACATCGCAATGCGCTGGAGCTGGCGCAGGCGGATTTCCTTGCAGATGAAGCCGCCGAGGAGCAGACGCAGGTCCGTGAGAACAACACCGGCCTTTCCAAGGGTCAGCTGCAGCGCCTTGCCATCGCCCGGGCGATTCTTATGGAGCGCCCCGTTCTGCTGCTGGATGAATGTACCTCGGCTTTGGATGCCAAGACGGAGCAAGCCGTCCTTCGCAGCCTCCATGGTCTCGGGACCAAGGCGGTTTTGGTCACCCACCGTCCGGAAGCCCTTCAAGAGCTTCCGGAACTTGGCCGGGTGGATATTTAGCAAAAAAAGCGTGTTGCTGACTACCTTGGCAACACGCTTTTTCTTTATTTTGGCTCTACCCAAACTATTGACATAGAACCTTATTTTATTTCACTGCCCACTTGACGGGGAGCAGTTCACTTGATGCAAAACAGGGTTTTTTCGACGATCTGAGGGTGCGTTGCAACATTGCAACGCACCCTTTGATTCTATGCCGCCATGCAGACCCTTCGCAGGACCCGGGTAAACAGCTCCCAAAAGGTAAGCCGGTCCACACTCTGCTGTGCTACCATAGGGATTTCGGAAAGCACCTGCTCTCCGGAGCGTAGGGTGAGGGTGCCAAGGCGCTGCCCTTTCCGTACCGGTGCTTCCACCAGTTCCTCCAGTTCGGTATGGAAGTTTACAGAGCTTTTTTGGCTCTTGTCAATGAGCATGGCACCGGTCTGTCCCGGCACTGCCTGCACATAATCCTGCTGTCCCAGCTTCACCGGCACCTCCTGAACGTCATCGGGGAAAGAGATCAGGGCGTAATTGGCAAAGCCGTGATCCAGCAGTGACTTGCAGGCGGCAAACCGTTCTTTGGAGGTTTCGCAGCCCATGACCACTGCGATTAGCTCCATGCCGTCCCGCTGGGCGGAGGCGGAAAGGCAGTAGCCTGCTTGTGCCGTAAAGCCGGTCTTAAGGCCTGTTGCGCCGGAGTAAAACCGCACCAGCTTGTTGGTGTTGGAAAGTCCGAAGGTGCCGTTGCGTACCGTATCCATCCAGATGGTGGTATATTCCTTGATCTTGGGATGGTTCAAAAGCAACTCCCGGGACATGATGGCAATATCCCGGGCAGAGGTTTTATGCTCTGACGCCCCCGGATCATCGTCCAGACCGGTGCAGTTGACAAAATGGGTGTTCTTCATACCCAGCTCCTGTGCCCTGCGGTTCATCTGTTCCACAAATGCCTGCTCGCTGCCGGCGAGATGCTCTGCCATGGCGCAGGCGCAGTCGTTGGCTGAGGACACGGCGATGGACTTGACCATATCCGCCACGGACATGGTTTCCCCTTCTTTTAAATAGATCTGACTGCCCCCTTTGGCAGCGGCGGTTTCCGAGGCAGTGACCGTATCCTCCCATCGGAGCTTGCCGTGGTCGATGGCTTCCATGATCAGCAGCATGGTCATTACCTTGGTCACGCTGGCAGGTGCCAGAGGGGTGTCCGCCTGCTGCTCACACAGGATCTGCCCGGTGGCGACCTCCATCAGGATCGCACTTTTTGCCGGCACCTCCGGTGCTGCTGCCACAGCCATGGGCAGACCTGCCGCCAGCAGGGTAAGCACCGTCAACCATATCACCAATCGCTTCATACCTATCCCTCCCATGCCAAAGCCTATGCAGCCACAGGGGGACAAATACCCCTTTGTCCCCCAATTCTCCGGTTGCACCGGGGAAAAGTTTATAGTACAATGGACTTATCCAAAAAAGGGAGGGTCTTTTATGAAGATCGCTGTCAAGGCCGCAAGCTATGAGGATGTAC
>JAGAMQ010000012.1 GCA_017624645.1 Oscillospiraceae bacterium | reverse complement strand
TATTCCTTTGCAATTCGATATGACATAAATTCTCTCTTGCCCCGCAGGGCATATCGAGTGCGCAGCACATATCGAACACCGTATGTGTATATCGAAAATCCCGCAAGGAATTTATATCGATGTTTACCCTCTGGGCTGCCGCAGCAGCAGAGGAGTCATTTTCGGCTTGTCAAAGAACTGGACAAACCGGGCGCATTTGACCAAAAAGGCATAATACACATTGTAATCACAGCCGTAGAGGGATTCGGTATTGCCCATGCCCTTGGCAATGATCACGTCCGCTTCTTCCATGGCAGCTTTTGCCTCTTCTCCCAAGAGCCGCAAAACGGTGCCGCCGATGGCTTTGCCGCTGTCAATGACAGGGAAGGGGATCCCCACGGCTTCCGCGTCCTCCCGGGTGGCATCGTTGGACACAGGGCCGCCCCGGACACAAAAAGTGATTTCCACATGGGGAAACGCCTTGTGCAGCTCCTCGGCACACAGCCGGTCAAAGCCGATCTCACCGGCGTTGTCGGTGATGTACAGAAGCTTCTTTCCCTTAGAAAGATCCTCACAAAGCTGCCGGTAGGTAGGCATATCCAGCTCCATATCCAGGGCCGTATCCAGCATTTCCTCCAGCACGTCAAAGCTCACCTCGCCCCGGAGCGCGGAAAAATCGATATAGTTGCCCAATATTGCAAACTGCAGCGCGGCGTACAGGGGATCCGGGGCAGACTGGATCCGGCTGCGCAGCAGCTCCAGCCGATCCATCACAAAGCGGTTGGATTCCTGCTTTTCCTCCCGGAAACGATCCGGATGTACGCCGTAGTGCTTGTAAAACAGTGCCTCGATCCGGGCGCCGAAATACGCGGAATTTTCCTCAGGGCCCATTTCCAGGAAAAGGGCAAGATGATCTCTTGCAAAGGCCGTTGCGGTGGCATCGTCACCCAGAGAGCGGGCAGTGGCAAGATCCTTGCCCAGCCGGCACTCCACACACAGACTGTTCATGGGAATACTCATAACATTACCTCTTACTTTCCAAAGCTTCCTCTATTGTACAGGAAAACGCCAAAAATAACAACCCGATATATTCCAATTTTTCGCACCGTTGCGTAAAGGCTCCCTCTGATGAGGGAGCTGTCAGCGTAGCTGACTGAGGGAGGGAAAAAGTTCTGTTTATATCTGAAATTACAAATAAAACGCAATATTTTACTACCCCTCAGTCACGCTGTTCGCGTGACAGCTCCCTTGACAAGGGGAGCCTTTGGTACGTTGCAACATTTCAGACAGTTCAACAAATTGGAATTTGAAATGCCGGGAGCTTCCGCCCCCGGCAAAATCTTTTTAGTCCAGTCCCCCCATGAGGATCTTGGCAAGCTCGGACTGTCCGTCCAAGATCACCGTCTTTTCCTCACCGGTGAGACTCTGCTTCAGCGCGTCCAGCGCCAGCGTGAATTCATAGAAATCCTTCTTGTCCGCACTGTCATAAGCTTCGGCAAGCAGACGCATATACTCCGCCTCGCCTTCGGCTTCCAGCTTTGCCGCCTCTGCCTGGGCATTGGAAACAATGATGTTCACCTGCTTATCCACATCGTTGCGGATGATGGATGCTTCGTAGTTGCCGTCAGCGGTGTATTTTTCCGCCATCTGATTCCGCTCGGAGATCATACGGGAGTACACCGCGTTCAAATTGGATTCCGGCAGGTCAAACTGCTTGATCTTCACATCCTCCACATGGATGCCGTAGGTCTTTGCCTGGGTATCCACAGTGGTGGCGATGCCCTCATAGATCTCATTGCGCTCGGCGCCATCGTTCATGTTGATGATGTCTGCCTGTGCCAAAGTACCCATGGCATTTTTCAGAGCATTGTAGGTAATGGCGTTGAGCCGCTCCTCTGCCTGGGTGGTGCCACCCAAGGCACGGTAGAACTGCTGGGGATCGGAAATATTCCACAGGATATAGCAGTCTACAGTCATATTCTGCTTATCGGAGGTCAGGACCTCGGAGGGCGGAATATCATAGAACTGGGTCTCCTTGGGGAAGTACTTCACGCTGTCAATAAAGGGGATCCTCACATGGATGCCCGCTGTTGACTCGGTGTTGACGATTTCAGAGAACCGGAAAACACAGGCGTACTGGTTTTCCTCCACGGTATAAAAGACGCTTCCGGACACAATGAGCAGTGCCAGCAGAATAACGCCGGGAATGATCCATTTTTTCATATCAGTTAGCACCTCCCTGTACTCCTGCCAGCTGTTCCAAGGGCAGGAGCATATTCACATCCGAGCTGCTGCCGGTGTTGACATAGAGCTTGACACCGGGCAGGATCTGGGAAATGGCTTCATAGTACATACGGCTTTTGGTGATCTGGGGATTTCGGGCATACTCAGCATACATGGCATTGAACATTGCCACCTGCTCCAGAGCCTCGTTGACCCGCTTCTGCTTCAGATACTCGGCGTTCTGCAAAAGCTTATCCGCCTGTGCCTGGGCATCGGGAAGCTGGGCGTTCTGATAAGCCTTGGCATCGTTGACCACGGTCTCTGCCTTCTGCTTGGCGGTCTCCACCGCCTTGAACGCTTCAATGACATCCTGTGTGGGGGGCTCAGAATCCTGGATCCGCACATCCACCAGAGTCAGACCGATGTTATACTCCTGGAGGATCTGTGCCACCAGATCCTTCACCTGCATCTGCACATTTTCCTTGCCGTCGGTAAGCACCGCGTCCACAGAGGTGGAGCCTACCACATTGCGCACCTGACTTTGGATCAGATTCCGCAGGATCTGCTCCGGCTTGTTGGAGGAGTACAGATACTGCACCGGATCAGAGATCTTGTATTCCACAAAGAAGTCCACATTGACGATGTTGTAATCGCCGGTGATCATGGTGCTTTCATTTGTTTTGGTGGCGTAGCCGCTTTGGGTGGTGGCATAGCCAAGCTCGATCTTCTGATACACGTTCACATCCACCTTCTGCACCTGCTGGATACCGAAGGGAAGCTTAAAATGCAGACCGGCATCGGTAACATCGGTAACCTTCCCAAAGGTGGTCACCACCGCTTGCTGCTTATCGTCCACGGTGTAAAAGCTGGTAAATACCGTAAGCAGCACCAGCAGCGCCGCGATCACGATCACCGCAAGTCTTCCCGCCTTTTTCCATTGGGGGGTGGGATTTTCCCCGTTACCGGCACTGTACCGGTAGGTTCCGTTTTCTTCCATTTACATATTCTCCTTTTCCATAACTTTTAACATAGCCTCTGCCTGCTGCTGGATTGTTGCCGCCACCCATGCGGTGAGCATCACCCGCAGCACCTGCCGCACTTTTTCCGCCGCTCCGGGCACCGGCTCCTGGTAAGAGGCCATTACCTTATCCAAAAACTGTTCCCGTTCCTGCTCTCCGGCGATCTCCCGGACATGGGCTGCCAAAGTCACAAACATGAAATACAACTGGGAATCGTCGATGACATCGTCGCTTTCATCGTTGAGCTGACCGTTGATGTAACCGAGAAGTCCGCAGATGCGCTCCATGGGCAGCACGCCCTTGAGCATATTGATGTTGATGATCCGGCAAAGCTGCCGCAGGGTATACCGCTTCTTCTCCGGAGGAACCAAAAATCCCCGTTTGACCCAGTTCTGTACCGTGTAGGGTTCCAGCCCGGTGATGCCGGACACCTGACTCAGTACGATGCCCCCTGCAAGAAACATAGAGCCAAATAGCTCCTGAATATGGCTTGCATCCTCCCGGGGGATCTGCAGAACCGTTCCGGGTACGGTCCAATTCATGCTCCGCCACCTCCTTTCTTGTGGTAACTTGATAATATCATATGGTTACGTGATTGTCAATAGGGATTTTATGATTGTTTAAAATTTCCCCAAGAAAACAACGGATTTCCTCTTTACGAACGGAAAAAAGTATAGTACAATATGCAATAGTATAACTATACTGGGAGGTGTGGGCATATGTATTGCTTAAAATGCGGCAAAGAGATTGCCGAGGAACAGGTTTTCTGCCCGGACTGCCTTGCCGTCATGGAAGCCTACCCGGTGAAGCCGGACACGGTGGTACATATCCCGCAGCGCGCACCCCATACCCCGGAAAAAAGGCATCGCACTGTTTCGCCAAAGGAGCAGATCTATCAGCTCCAAAAGACTGTTCGGTGGCTGATGCTGACTGCCACGGTGCTGATGGTGGTGCTGCTGCTGACAGTGGCTATGCTGCTGCATCAGCTGGATAAGCCCTCTTCCCCCGGAGGTCTTCCCTTGGGGCAGAACTATACCACCTTCCAGCAGCAGGAGTAAATGTTTCACGTGAAACATTTTTGCTGAAAGCAACCTCTGGATTGTTTCACGTGAAACAATCTGCCAAATTGGCAGAAAGGATATCGTATGACAAAAGTAATCGCTGTGGTCAATCAGAAGGGCGGTGTGGGCAAAACCACCTCTGCCGTGAACCTGACTGCCGCTCTCACCGACGCAGGCAAACGGGTGCTTCTGTGCGACTTTGACCCTCAGGCAAATGCCTCCTCCGGTCTGGGCGTGGAGAAAAAGAAGCTCCGGGCCAGCATCTACGATGTCATCGTCAATGATACCCCAGCGGAATCAGTGATCCAGCACACCCCCTATGGAGATGTACTGCCCTCCTCCGCAGACCTTGCCGGTGCCACCGTGGAGCTGCTGGAGCTGGAAGAACCCAGCTTCCGATTGAAAAAAGCTCTGGACTCTGTGAAGGATCAGTATGATGTGATCTTCATTGACTGCCCTCCCTCTTTGGAAATGCTCACCCTCAACGGCCTTGCGGCAGCAGATGCCATTTTGGTGCCGGTACAGTGTGAATATTACGCTTTGGAGGGTCTTGCAGACCTGATGAACACATTGCGCCTTGTGAAAAAGCGCATCAACCCTCAACTGGAGATCTTCGGTGTGGTGCTGACCATGTTTGATGGCAGGACCAACTTCTCCACTCAAGTGGCACAGGAGGTGCGCAAACACTTCCCCGGCAAAGTGTTTGCCACAGTGATTCCCCGGAATGTCCGTCTTGCAGAAGCACCCAGTCACGGCCTGCCCGTCACGGTGTACGATAAGCACAGCCGGGGCGCGGTAGCGTACCGGGAGATCACCAAAGAGATACTAAAAAAGCTGTAAGAAAGGATGTGTGCAGATTTGGCAGTGAAAAAAGGCCTTGGAAAAGGCATGGGCGCCTTGTTTGACGAACCGGCAGAGCTGTCAGAAAAGAAAAGTCCCTATCAGCTTTTGCCCATCCATAAGGTCGAGCCCAATCCGGATCAGCCCCGGCAGGACTTTGATGAGGTGGAGCTGCAAGCCCTTGCAGAATCCATCGCCACCCACGGTGTGGTGCAGCCTCTGACCGTCCGCCAGCTGCCCTCGGGATATTATCAGATCATTGCCGGTGAACGCCGGTGGCGCGCCGCACGGCTGGCAGGATTGAAAGAGATCCCCGCTGTGATCCGGGAAGCAGACGACAAGACCACCATGGAGCTGGCGCTGATCGAAAACCTGCAGCGGCAGGACCTGAACCCTGTGGAAGAAGCCTTGGGTTACCGGGCCCTTATGGAAGAGTACGGACTGACCCAGGAGGATACCGCCACCCGGGTGGGAAAATCCCGTCCCGCTGTGGCAAATGCCCTTCGGCTGCTGACCCTGCCCCAGGAAGTATTGGAGCTGCTCCGCTCCAACACCCTTTCCGCCGGCCACGCCCGGGCGGTACTGGTGCTGAAAACGGAAAAAATGCAGCTGGATGCGGCGAAGAAAATCGCCAATCTGGGACTTTCCGTCCGGCAGGCAGAGCTTTTATGCAAGAATATGGCAAAGGAGCCTGTGAAAGAACCGCCGGTGACCTTGGCTGTGGACTATGTAGCGGAATGTGAAAAGTCCCTGTCCAAACACTTGGGCAGAGGTGTCAAGATCGTCAACGGCAAGCGCAAAGGTCGCTTTGAGTTGGAATTCTACGGTCAGGAGGATCTGCAGATCCTTTTGGACGCACTGATGAAAATACAGAAATAAGGAGCACATTATGGAAAAGAAACTGTACCGTTCCCGAGAGGACAAGAAGCTTGCCGGCGTTTGCGGCGGTCTTGCCAAGTTTTTTGGTATCGATCCGTCTATCGTCCGTCTTATTTGGGCATTGGCGATCCTTTGTGCAGGCACTGGTCTGCTGGCATACATCGTCTGTGCCTTTGTGATTCCTGAAGAACCGGAAGACTATCAGGTCATCCAAGAGTAATAAAGGAGAGGTAAAATGTTAGACATCAAAAGAATCAAGGAGGATCCTCAGGCAGTCAAAGCCGGTCTGAAGGCAAAGGAAGTGGACTGCGATGAGATCATAGACCGCATCCTTGTGCTGGATGAGCAGATCCGGGGTTTGAAGACCTCCACTGAGACCAAGACTGCCCAGAAAAACCGTCTTGCCAAGGAAAACGGCAAGCTCTTCGGTCAGAAAAAGGGTCTGGAAAAGCAGGGCAAGGACACTGCTGAGCTGGACAAGGAGATCGAGAGCAATAAGGCAGAAAGCATCGCTTTGGACAACGCCATCGCCGATGAAGCCGCCCGGCTGAAGGAACTTTCCGGAGAATTCCGGGTGGCAATGCTGAGCCTGCCCAACCTGCCGGACAGCGACCTGCTCCCCGGTGGCAAGGAAAACAACGAGCCTTTGCGCTATGTGGGTAAAAAGCCCGCGTTTGATTTTGAGCCCAAGCACCATGTGGACCTGTGCCAGGATCTGGGTCTTATCGACTATGAGCGGGGCGTGAAGCTGGCAGGTGCCGGCAACTGGATGTACACCGGCATGGGTGCCCGTCTGGAATGGGCGCTGCTGAACTACTTCATCGACACCCACACCGCCGACGGCTACGATTTCATCCTGCCCCCCCACATGCTGGAGTACCAGTGTGGCGAAACTGCCGGTCAGTTCCCCAAGTTTGCCGATGAGGTCTACAAGATCGCCAACCCCACCGACGACCGCATCCACTATATGCTTCCCACCGCAGAGGCTGCTCTTTGCTCTTTGTACCGGGATGAGATCCTTCCTGAAAGCGAGCTGCCCAAAAAGCTGTTTGCCTATACCCCCTGCTTCCGCCGGGAGGCCGGTTCTCACCGTGCCGACGAGCGGGGCATGGTCCGTGGCCACCAGTTTAACAAGGTGGAGATGTTCCAGTTCTGCAAGCCCGAGGATTCCGACGCTGCCTTTGAGGAGCTGGTGACCAAGGCGGAAAAGCTGGTGGAAGGCCTGGGCTTCCACTTCCGCACCGTGAAGCTGGCTGCCGGTGACTGCTCCGCTTCTATGGCACGGACCTACGACATTGAAATTCTGATCCCCTCCATGGATGGCTACAAGGAGGTTTCCTCCGTATCCAATGCCCGGGATTATCAGGCGCGCCGGGGCAATATCCGCTTCCGCCGGGAATCCACCGGCAAGCCCGAGTTCCTGCACACCCTCAACGGCTCCGGCCTTGCCACCTCCCGTATTTTCCCCGCACTGGTGGAACAGAACCAGAGAGCTGACGGATCCATCGTAGTTCCCGAGTGCCTGCGCAAGTACCTGGGTGGCATCGAGGTCCTGGAAAAGAAGTAATTTACCGGGTTTCCCGATATTATGTAAACCAGTCATAGGGGAAACCACTGGCTTTCCCCTATGTATCAAAGAAAGAGAGGATCAGTCTATGAACAAGAAAGACAAGAAATCCCTGTGGGCAGAATTTACCGAATTTGCCATTAAGGGCAACGCCATGGCGCTGGCTGTCGGTACTATCATTGGCGGTGCTTTCTCCACCATCACCAAAAGCCTGACCAATGATCTCATTATGCCCGTGGTAAACATTTTCATGGGCGGCGCCGATTTCAGCGACGCCAAGATCATGCTTCCCCGGATGCCCTGGGTGGAGCCCACCTTTGAGACCGTGGTCAATGCCGAGGGTGCTGAGGTGGTACAGGAGGTCCAGAACTACCTGACCTACGGCAACTTCATTTCCGCTGTGATCAACTTCTTCATTCTGGCACTGGTGGTGTTCTTTATCGTCAAAGGTCTGAACGTACTGACCGCCCTGACCAGAAAGAAGGAAGCAGAAGCTCCCGAGGAACCCCCCGCACCTCCCGCTCCCTCCAATGAAGAAATCCTGCTCACCGAGATCCGGGATCTACTGAAAAATAAGTAATCATACATATCCCGGAAGGGGGACACCCCTTCGGGGAATTAACGAAAGAAGGATTGCATTATGTTTAAGATCGTAGGTAAGAAGGAGCTGAATCCTGCCGTCACCCTTTTGGAGATCGAGGCTCCCTTTATCGCAAAGAAGGCAAAGGCCGGTCAGTTCATCATTTTCCGTATTGATGAGCAGGGAGAGCGTGTGCCTCTGACCATCGCCGGCTATGACCGGGAGAAGGGCACCGTCACCATTATTTTCCAGAAGGTGGGCTTTGCCACCATCGCTCTGGGTGAGCTGAAGATCGGCGACTACATCAAGGACTTCGTAGGCCCTCTGGGCAAGCCCACCCCCGTAGAGGGCAAGAAGCGTGTCTGTGTGGTTGGCGGCGGCGTAGGCTGTGCCATTGCCCTGCCCTCTGCCCGTGCTTTTAAGGAAGCCGGTGCCGAGGTGGATGTGATCGTAGGCTTCCGGAACAAGGACATTGTCATTCTGGAAGAGGAATTCCGCAGCGCTGCAGACAATATGTACCTTATGACCGACGACGGCTCCTACGGTGAGCAGGGCTTTGTTACCGCAAAGCTGCAGCAGCTGCTGGAGAGCGGCCGGGAGTATGACGAGGTCCTTGCCATCGGACCTGTGCCCATGATGAAGTTTGTGTGCAAGACCACCCAGCCCTTCGGTGTCCATACCAGTGTGTCCCTGAACCCCATCATGGTGGACGGCACCGGTATGTGCGGCGGCTGCCGTGTCACCGTGGGTGGCGAGACCAAGTTTGCCTGCGTGGACGGCCCTGAGTTCGACGGCCACAAGGTGGACTTTGAAGAGCTGATGAGCCGTAACAGCACCTACAGGACCCGGGAAGCCGATGTAAAAGAGCATCACGCCTGCCGCATCGAAAAGATGGGCAAAGAGCTGATCAAGTAAGGAGGATACCGCAATGGCTAATATGACTTTGGTAAAGACCCCCATGCCCGAGCAGGATCCTCAGATCCGCGCTCGGAATTTCAAGGAAGTTGCCCTGGGCTATACCGCCGAGATGGCAATAGAAGAAGCAAACCGCTGCCTGGGCTGCAAGAACCCCAAGTGTGTGGAAGGCTGCCCTGTGAATGTGCGCATCCCCGAGTTTATCAAGAAGGTTCAGGAGGGCGACTTCAAGGCTGCCTATGAGATCATCACCTCTACCAACGCCCTGCCTGCCCTGTCCGGCCGCGTCTGCCCCCAGGAAAGCCAGTGTGAGTGCAAGTGTGTCCGGGGTATCAAGGGTGAGCCCGTTGCCATTGGCAGACTGGAGCGTTTTGTTGCCGACTGGTACCGTGAGAACGTCAACGCCATGCCCGAGAAAACTCCCTCCAACGGCAAGAAGGTGGCTGTGGTGGGTTCCGGCCCTGCCGGCATGACCGCCGCTTCCGATCTGGCAAAGAAGGGTTATGAAGTGACCATGTTTGAGGCCCTGCATACCGCAGGCGGCGTGCTGGTGTACGGCATCCCCGAGTTCCGTCTGCCCAAGGCCATCGTGGCTAACGAGGTGAAGAAGCTGGAGGCACAAGGCGTTGAGGTCATGACCAACATGGTCATCGGCAGAGTGCTGACCATCGACGAGCTGTTTGAGATGGGCTACAAGGCTGTGTTCGTAGGCTCCGGTGCAGGTCTGCCCATGTTTATGAACATTCCCGGCGAATCTCTGGTGGGTGTTATGTCCGCCAACGAGTATCTGACCCGTACCAACCTGATGAAGGCTTACGACGAGAACTACGATACTCCCATCATCAAGTCCAAGGCCGTTGCCGTTGTAGGCGGCGGCAACGTGGCAATGGATGCTGCCCGGTGCGCCATGCGTCTGGGTGCAGAGCATGTGTATGTGGTCTACCGCCGTGGCGAGGCAGAAATGCCTGCCCGTGCTGAGGAGAAGCATCACGCCAAGGAAGAGGGCATTGAGTTCAAGACCCTGTGCAACCCCGTGGAGATCGTGGGTGACGAGAATGGCCGTGTCTGCGGCATGAAGTGCATCCGTATGGAGCTGGGTGAGCCTGACGCTTCCGGCCGCCGCCGTCCCATTGAGGTCCCCGGCAGCGAGTTCATTCTGGATGTGGATACCGTGATCATGTCCCTGGGCACCAGCCCCAACCCCCTGATCCGCTCCACCACCCCCGGTCTGGAGACCAACCGCAAGGGCTGCCTGATCGTCAATGAAGAAGAGATGACCACCCGTGATGGCGTGTTCGCCGGCGGCGATGCCGTTACCGGTGCCGCTACTGTTATTCTTGCCATGGGTGCCGGTAAGAAGGGCGCTGCCGCCATCGACGCTTACCTCAACAAATAACATGATGTCCGTTTAAGACATCATGTATCGAGATAAATCCTTTTCAGGATTTTCGATATGCGCCTGCAGCGTTCGATATGTGCTGTCGCTCTCGATATGTTTGCTTCGCAAACAAGGGGTTTATCTCATATCGAATTGTCGCAAAGCGGCAATATATCGAGCTTTTGTGTAACAAAAGTATATCGAGTCAGCGCAAGCTGACATATCGACAAAAAAGAGCAAGAGCATAGGAGATTTCTCCTTCTGCTCTTGCTCTTGTTCTATTTCTAAAAATCCGGGATGAATCGGCTGCCGGCGGAGGAAGCCTCCTGCACAAAACCCTCCAGCCGGTTCAGATACATCCAGCTGAGCACCGACCGGTATTCTTCTTCCGTGATTTTTCGATCCAAAGGCGGCTGCAGGCCGGGCATGGGTGTGTACTGGCGCATCAGGCTCACCAGCACCTGTCCCGGCGCAAAGGTACTGCCGATCCAGTCCAGCACCTTCAGAGAATTCTCCACATACCCCGGCAGGATCAGATGGCGGATCACCACACCTTTTTTCAGTCGCTTCCCCTGCCACTGCACCGGTCCTACCCCTTCATACATGGCTTTGATGGCCTGGGTGGCGATCCTGAAATAATCCCCTGCCCCGGACAGCTCCATAGCAAGGGCATCATCGGCATATTTCAGGTCCGGCAAAAAGATATCCACCTTTCCTGCAAGGGTGCGGATGGCTTCTGCCCTTTCGTAGCCGCCGCAATTGTATACCACCGGCACCGGCAGAGGTTTATCAAGGGCCTTGCATACATCCGGCAGAAAATGTCCCGGGGTTACAAGATCGATGTTCTCCGCCCCTTGGGCAATGAGTGTTTCCATTTCCCGGCGCAGACCATCGGCATCCATGGGCGTTCCCACGGGATTTGCGGAGATCTGCCGGTTCTGGCAGTACCGGCAGCCAAGACTGCAGCCCCCGAAAAAGATTGCGCCGCTTCCTCCTTGTCCTGCCAGTGCCGGCTCCTCCCATTTGTGAAGCATGGTCTTTGCCACCAAAGGCGTGCTGCCGCAGCCGCAAAAACCCCTCTCCCCTGCAGTCCGGTCCACCCCGCACTGCCGGGGACATAAGGTACAATGGCGATAATCCATAAAAATCTTCCTTTACAAAAAAGGGCGCGTTCCAATGAACGCGCCCTGTGTTATGTATGATAGA
Organism: Oscillospiraceae bacterium; assembly: GCA_017624645.1. Classification (GTDB taxonomy): domain Bacteria; phylum Bacillota; class Clostridia; order Oscillospirales; family Oscillospiraceae; genus Faecousia. The sequence continues at coordinate 1,247 of JAGAMQ010000012.1, read as the reverse complement.
TTACAGTCTGCGATGCTTGACAGTGAACCAGTCAATGATCAGCTTCACAAAGATGCCCAGCAGCACCAAAGAAGCAGCCAGAGACGCACAGGCAAGGATCAGATTGACCATCCAGAAGGGACCCTGCTGCAAAACTGTATTGGTCAGCAGATAGAACACAGCGAAGCCGCTGCCCACGACGCCAAAGATGGACTGCCAAGAGCCCTTAATATTAATGATGCTGAACAATGCAAAGATGATGGTGCACAGGGTCAGCACAAAGGGCATAACCACGATCTCGTTGACCTCGTAGCCGGCCTTCTTAAACTGCTTGCTCAGGTCCTTGTTTTCGTAAGCCATCCATGTGAACTCCATCACAGAAGCATTGGATGCAACCTCCTTGGTCTCCCGGGAGCCTTCCACCTTAACCGTTGCGGTAAAGTCCCAGCTGGGCAGGAAGAAGCTGGCGAACAGAGCCACCAACAGTACTGCACAGACAACATTGGTGATCTTTGTGAGCAATTGCTTTTTCATTTTCTTTTCCTCCAGAGTTTCATTTTGTCAAACAGCACAATTATGTACCTTAAAAGTTTCTATGATTGATTATATAGTTACAACTGGCTTTTGTCAATAAAAAACATGTAAACAAAAGGTAAAACCCTTGCTATTTTTTCCAGCCGGGGATATAATGCAAAAAAAAGGAGGTCACGCATATGGAAAAATTTTTTGCTGCACCCACTGCGGTGATCACAGGGGATGTGATCCTGGAGGAGGGTGTCAATGTCTGGCACAATGCGGTGATCCGCGGGGACGGCGGTCCCATCCGCATCGGTGCCGGCACCAACATTCAAGACAACTGTGTGGTCCATGAACAGGTCACCGTGGGCAAAAATTGCACCGTGGGCCACAGCGCCATTTTGCACGGCTGCACCATAGCAGACGACTGTCTGGTGGGTATGGGTGCCATTTTGCTGGACGGTGCGGTGCTGGAGCGCCACTGTATGGTAGGCGCAGGAGCAGTTGTCACCGGAAAAACCCACGCCCCGGAGGGCTCTTTGCTTTTGGGTAACCCGGCGAAGATCGTCCGGCAGGTTACCCCGGAACAGATGGAATACATTCATGCCGATGCAAAGCATTACCTGGAGCTGGCAGACAAATATCTGAAATAATGGTTGCGCAGCAAGGAAAACTGATGTATAATTAAGCTGTAAAATTTTGGGCGTTTGCCCGTATTTTTGGAGGAATGTTATCATGTTCAATGCAATGAT
>JAGAMQ010000156.1 GCA_017624645.1 Oscillospiraceae bacterium | reverse complement strand
CTTCGGTGAAACCGCCGAAGGCGTCGCATTGGTTGCAGGAATATTTGCGCATGTGCATCCCTCCTTCATACCATCCTATGGGAGATGACAGAAGTTGACACAGCAGGATTGCAAAATGCTGTTTTCTCATTTATAATAAGAAACAAAAGGAGGGAATTTTATGAACAGACTGATCATGATGCTGCTGAAAAATCTGCACCGGATCCCCGGTGCTTACGGAAAGCTGTGCCATTATGCCAAGAATACGGACCGTTATCCGGAGGAGGAAAAATGGGCGCATATCCGTTACGTGATGGAGCTTGCGGTACGGGCCGGCAATGTGGAGCTGAAGGTCACTGGCGTGGAGAACCTGCCCAAGGAGCCGGGATTTATGCTCTACGGAAACCATCAGGGACTTTTTGATGTGATGGCCATTGCTACCACCTGTCCGGTGCCTTTGGGAATTGCGTATAAGAAGGAGCTGACCAACACACCTCTTTTGAAGGAAATCTTTGCCTGCACCAAGTCCTTTGCCATGGACCGGGAGGATGTGCGCCAATCTTTGACGGTGATCCAGAATATTATTGCCGAGGTGCGCAAAGGGCGCAACTATGTGATATTTCCCGAGGGGACCCGGAGCAAAAAGGGAAATGAAATGCTGGAATTCCATGGCGGCAGCTTCCGCTGTGCCATCAAGGCAAAGTGTCCTGTGGTGCCTATGGCGTTTATCGACTGCTTCCGGGTGCTGGACGAAAAGGGAAGCGCTCCGGTGGCTGCCCAGCTGCACTATCTGACACCCATTCCCTATGAGGAATACAAGGATATGAAGGCTACGGAGCTTGCCGCCCTGGTCAAGTCCCGGATCCAGGCCTGTATTGACGAAAACGCAGCAGGGTAAATCTCAATTTGTCCAACTGCTCGAAATACGCATTAGCTAACGGCTCGCGAAATTGGAATAGTAACGCAAAACAGGAGCCGTCCGAAGACGGCTCCTGTTTCAGAATACCCAGAAATACATAAGGCAGGCATTGGCAATGCCTATGAGGATACCGGCGGTGACCTGCAGGGGCGTGTGCCCCACCAGCTCCTTAAGCTTGATCTCCGGCAGTTCGTCAGAATCCAGAATATCCAGGATTTCGTTGAGAAGCATGGACTGCTTGCCGGTCTCCTGCCGTACACCCATAGCGTCGTGGCACACCACGATGGCAAAGATGGCGGTGACGGCAAACTGGAAGGAAGCCGGTCCGCAGGCCAGAGCAGTGAAGGCGGCAAGGCTGGATACGGTGGCGCTGTGACCGCTGGGCATGCCGCCGTCGCCTACCAGCCGTTCCCAGATCAGCTTTTTATGCACAATGGCGTTGATAATGACTTTCAAAAGCTGGGCGATGAACCAGGAGGAAATACTTGTCAGCAAAAAGGGGTTGGTGATCAGATCAAGAAACCATTGCATGGCGGGTTCTCCTTCGGTGTTTTCTTTTAGTATGCCTATTATATCGACAAAAAGCAAGAAAGTAAAGAAGGGAAATTTTTCTGTAAGTATGTTTTTATCAGGCTTAACACCTGTTAAGACCGGCTTGTTCTCTTCCTTGACAAAAGACAAAAGCCTAAGAAGAAAATTGACAAAAGGATGATCTGTCACTATAATTGTGGCACTAAGTACGGAAGGTGGAAAATCTATGAAAAGGTGGATTGCATCGGCATTGCTGGCGGTGCTCCTTGCCGGCTGCGCTGCACCGGAAGCCCAGCCGCAAAACCCGGAGACAACGCTGCCCATGGCGGGACAGCAGGAGGAAAGACCGCAGGTTGGGGTCTGTATGCCTACTGACCAGGATCCTTATTGGGAGGAAAGCGCCCGGCTTTTGCAGGAGCGGCTTACAGAGCTGGGATGTTCGGTACGACTACACTTTGCCGGCAACGATGCCCGGGAGCAGGACCGGCAGCTTCAAGAGCTTTTGGAGGACAATGTGGACTGCCTGGTGATCGGTGCTGTGGATTCCGTAGAACTGGTGCAGTCGCTGCAGCAGGCACGGACAAAGGGAATCCCGGTGGTGGCATATGACCGGCTTCTTATGGACACGGAGGCTGTAAGCAGCTATGTGACCTTTGACTATGAGGCCATGGGTGCGGCCATGGGACAGCAGGTGGCGCAGCAGTATGCCCTGGAGACGGCACAGGAGGAAAAACGCAGCTACACCGTGGAGTTTTTGATGGGCTCGCCGGATGATAACAATGCGGTGCTGCTGCACAAGGGTCTGCTGGCGGTGCTGCAGCCCTGGCTGGATCTGGGTGTGCTGCAATGCCCTTCGGGAAGAGTGGAATTTTCCGATACATATATCCTGCGGTGGGAGGCAGACAATGCACAGGAGCAGATGGAGCAGCTGCTGCAAAAGTACTATGACAAGGATGTTTGGCCGGATCTGTGTATTGCCGCCTCCGATGCCCTTGCTGAAGGGTGTTTGCAGGCGCTGTGGGATGCCGGGTGTACGGAGGATAAGCTTCCTGCCGTTACAGGACAGGGTGGAAGCAAGGAGGCACTGCAGCGGATCGCTGACGGGCAGCAGGCATTTTCCGTGTTCACGGATCTGCGGGTGCTGACGGAAAACTGCGTGGAGCTGGTGAAGAGCCATCTGGAGGGGACCGGTCCCAAGACCCGCAACAGCATGGATAACCATGTGATGACGGTCCCTTCGGTTTTTTGCAACGCGACGCTGATCCACGGGGAAAATTACCGGAAAGTAATGCTGGACAGCGGTATGTATACGGAAGATACCCTTCCTCAATAGATATGTGCGTGTGCTGCCTTTCCGGCAGCACACGCTTTTTGCCAAATGTATAAACAGGTGGTATTTGGGGAAAGCTGATGGGAAACGTAACAAAATATTTACAGTTACCGTATTGCATATGTGCGCCGGAAATGGTATGCTACTATCGCTCATAATAATTGTTGCAGTTTTGGACTTTAAGGAGTTAATATATGTCGAAATTCAGTGTAAAAAAGCCCTTTACCGTATTTGTTGCGGTGATTGCGGTGCTGGTCCTGGGCGTGGTGGCATACCTGAAGATGACCCCGGATCTTCTGCCCAACATGAATTTCCCCTATGTGATCATTGTGACCGCCTATCCCGGCGCCAGTCCGGAAAAGGTGGAGACAGAGATCACAAAGCCCATGGAGCAATCCATGGCTACGCTGGAGGATATCAAGGAGGTCAGCTCCACGTCCTCTGAAAACTACAGTATGGTGATGCTGGAGTTTGAGGAAAGCGTCAATATGGATACCGTGGGCGTGGATATTCAGCAGAACATTGCAACCCTGTCTTCCAGTTGGGACGACATGGTACAGACGCCCTATGTTATGAAGATCAATCCCTCTATGCTGCCGGTGATGGTGGCGGCGGTATCCATGGAGGGCAAGGACACCATGGAACTGACCCAGCTGTTGGACGAGGAGCTTCTTAACAAGCTGGAGGGCGTTGCCGGTGTTGCCCGGATCAGCACCTCCGGTACGGTGGTGCAGCAGCTGCATGTGGTGCTGGATCAGAAGCGGATCGATGAGGTCAATGAGAAGCTGGGAGGCACCATCAATGATAAGATGGATGAGGCGTTGGAAGAGCTGACCGATGCCAAGGAAGAACTGACGGCTGCCCAGAAGCAGATGGATAAGGCTCAAAAGGAGCTGGACAAGGGCAAAGACGCCCTGACCCAGCAGACCACTGCCGGTGCGGCAGAGATCGACAAACAGCTTTTTCAGCTTCAAGATGCCAAGAAGCAGCTGGACACCACCCTTTCCGTGCTGAAGGCTGTGAATTCCGGTATAGATGCCCTGGAGGAACAGGAGAAAACCACCAGGGAAGAGCTGGAGCAGCTGAAGAAGCTGCAGCAGCGCCTGCAGGCACTGGAACTCCGGCAGGGGGAAATGGATGAAAAGATCGCAGCCATTGAAGCAAGCGGCAAGCCCCAGGATGAGATCCAACGGGAGCTGGAGGCCCTGCGTGCTACAGAAGAATATGTAACACTGGCAGCAGATCAGGGGGTGCTGGATGCGGAGCTTGCCGCCCGGAATGTAAATCGGCAGACCCTTGCTGCCCGGATCACACTGATGGAAACCACCATGACCCAGCTGGAGCAGCGGCGGGAGGAGCTTTTGAAGACCCTCGCCGGACAGGGCGTGGATCTTAAGGAGCTGGACAGCCAGCTTGCTCAGCTTGAGGAAAGCCAGAAGCAGCTGGCGGGAGGGATCTCCCAGCTGGAGGAAGCAAAAAAGACTCTGAGCCAAAAGCAGATGGAGGGTCTTTTGGAGCTGTCCGATGCCGCCACACAGCTGGCGGTGAACGGCAGCACTGTGACGGCTGCTCTGACCCAGGTGGAGGGCGGCATCACCACATTGGAGGATACCAGAAAGCAGACCCTGGAGCAGGCGGATCTGAAGAAGATCCTGACCATGGAACTGGTCAGTCAGATCCTTACGGCACAGAATTTTGCCATGCCTGCCGGCACTGTGGAGCAAGACGGCGTCAGCTACATGGTCAGCGTGGGCAAGGAGATCACCCAGAAAGACCAGCTGGAGGAGCTGCTGCTTTTCGATATGGGGATGGAGGGCGTGGAGCCTGTCTATCTGAAGGATGTGGCAGCGGTGATGGTCACGGACAACCGGGATGAGACCTATGCCAAGCTGGACGGCATCGACAGTATTGTGCTGAACTTTGAAAAGCAGAGCACCTATGCCACTGCCGAGACCACCGAGAATCTTTTGGATCGGTTTGAGAAGCTGGAGGAAAGCTATCCCGGTCTGCGGTTTGTACCCCTGATGAATCAGGGCGACTACATTTATCTGATCGTAGAGAGTATTTTGAGCAGCCTTTTGCTGGGTGCCGTGTTTGCAGTGCTGGTGCTTTTTCTGTTCCTGAAGGATCTGCGGCCCACCTTTATTACCCTTTGCTCCATTCCCATCAGTGTGATCTTTGCCATCGTTTTGATGTATTTCTCCGGCGTGACCATCAACATGATCTCCCTGTCGGGACTGGCGGTGTCGGTGGGCATGCTGGTGGATAACTCGGTGGTGGTTATTGAAAACATCTACCGCCTCCGGGACAAGGGTGCCACTGCCATGCAGGCGGCTGTCACCGGTGCCAAGCAGGTGGCTGGTGCTATAACCGCATCTACCCTGACTACGGTGTGCGTGTTCCTGCCCATCGTGTTTGTGGAGGGCATCACCAAGCAGCTGTTTACGGATCTGGCACTGACCATGACCTACTCCCTTTTGGCAAGCCTTATCGTGGCACTGACCCTGGTCCCTGCCATGGCTGCCGGTATGCTGAAGAAGGAAAAGAAATTTAAGTCCCCCCTCATGGACCGGTTCCTTGCCGGCTATGAAAAGGCTGTGGTATGGTCACTGAAACACAAAGCCATCGTTTTGTCGGTGTCGGCGGCGCTTTTGGTGGTATCGTGCCTTTTGAGCCTTGCCAAGGGCTTCATCTTTATGCCGGCAATGGATATGCCCAATGTGAATGTGACGGTATCCATGCCCGAGGACGCCACCATGGAAGAGGCGGTGGCCCTTGCGGATCAGGTGCTGGAAAAGATCGCTGCCGTAGAGGGCATTGAAACCGCCGGTGCTATGATGGGCGGCGGTCTGAGCCTGATGGGCGGCAGCGCCGAAAGTAAGGATTTGACGGTGTATCTGATCCTTTCCGATGAAAAGGCTTCCGGTGCGGCTGTGGGCAAAAGAATTGAAGAACTTTGCCAGGGGATGGACTGTGAAGTCACAGCCACCTCGGCTATGATGGATATGAGCATGCTTTCCGGTTCCGGTATCAGTTTGGAGCTGTACTGCAATGACATGCAGAAGCTGCAGGCTGCCGCGGAAAAGGCAGGACAGGCGCTGGAGGGGCTCTCCGGTGTGGCAGAGGTAGATAACGGCTTGCAGGATCTATCTCCGGCACTGCATGTGGATGTGGACCGGAACAAGGCTATGTCCCAGGGCGTTACCGTGGCGCAGATCTATATGGAGCTGGCGGCGGCGCTGCAAAACACCTCCACGGTGACCACCTTGGAGCTGTCCGGCACCTCTACGGAGCTGATTGTGGAGAAGCCGGAGGGGGCGGTGCTGACGGCGGACACGCTGAAGGACCACACCTTTGAGGTAACCACCCAGACCGGTGAGAAAAAGACCTTTGCTCTGCATGAGGTGGCAACGGTGGAAGAGACTACCAGTCTCAGTTCCATTTCCCGTTTGTCCCAGCGGCGGTATCTGACGGTAAGTGCGACCCTGACTGAGGGGGAGAATGTGACCCTTGTGACCCGTCAGGCGGAAAAGGTTATGGCGGGTGTGGAGCTGGGCGAAGGTGTCACCTATGCCTTCACCGGTGAAAATGAGACCATCATGGAAGCCGTTGAACAGCTGATCCTCATGCTGCTGCTGGGCATTTTGCTGGTATACCTTGTGATGGTGGCACAGTTCCAGTCGCTAAAATCCCCCTTTATCGTCATGTTCACCATTCCCCTTGCTTTTACCGGCGGTTTTGCGGCACTGCTGATTTGCGGACTGGAGGTCAGTGTGATCTCCCTCATCGGCTTTATCATGCTTACCGGTATCATCGTCAACAATGGTATCGTGCTGGTGGACTATATCAATCAGCTGCGGCAGGAGGGCGTGGACCGGAGGGCTGCCATTGTTGAGGCAGGCAAAACCAGGATGAGGCCTATTCTCATGACCACACTGACCACGGTCATCGGCCTTGGACAGATGGCACTGGATCAAAATGTGGGCACTTCCCTGATCCGGCCTGTGGCGGTGGTGTGCATCGGCGGTCTTATGTATGCTACGCTGATGACCCTGTTGGTCGTGCCTTGCATTTATGACATGATGAACAAGAAAGAACTTCGCGTGGTAGCGGATGCAGACATGGTGATCGAAGAATAAACCCCAAGGACCACGGCTCCCGTGGTCCTTGCTTTTTATGCATAACTTCAAATTCCGATTTATCGAGCAGTTTAACAAAGGCTCCCTCTGATGAGGGAGCTGTCAGCGTAGCTGACTGAGGGAGAGAGAACGTTTCGATTGCATCCAAAATTGCAATATTAACTACCCCTCAGACGAAAATCAAAGATTTTCGCCAGCTCCCCTGACAAGGGGAGCCTTTGGCTGGTGCGGGATTGTAAACTGCTCGATAAACTGGAATTTCCATTGCATTTTTTAAAGGACCATGATAAAATGATACAGTTAAAGGCTCCAACTGTCGGAATTTGCAAAAAGGAGGCGATGGCATGCGAAGAATAGGGGTGCTTTTGGCGGCGGCAGTGTTGGTGCTGACATTGGCTTTTTCCGTCTCCGGGGCAGTGGCTGCACCGAAGATAAGCTTCTTTGCCACCGTTTCTCAGGACGGAAGCGCGCAGGTTACCCAGTCGGTGACTTTGCGGCTGGATCAGGTAGCCCAGGATCTGTATTATCCCGTTCCCGGGGAGGCTACCAATGTGACTGTCAACGGTAGCATGGTTTCCAGCCGGGTGGTTGACAATGTGCGACAGGTTCGGCTGGACCGGGTGCTGGGCAAGATCACCGGAGAGGTGTCCTTCAGTGTCAGCTACCGCCTTCACGATGTGGTACATACCAATGATGCCGGGGTACAGGAGCTGCGGCTTCCCATGCTTTCCGGCTTTGAAAGCACCGTTTCTCTTCTGGAATTCTCCGTGACACTCCCCGGGAGCACACAGGCGCTGCCTGCCTTCTTCAGCGGCTACCATCAGCAGAGCATCGAAAAGGATCTCAGCTACAAGGTAGAGGGCGCTACCGTATCCGGTACCTCACTGACGGAGCTGAAGGATCACGAGACCCTTACACTGCTGCTGATCCCGGAGGAAGCCATGTTCCCCCAATCCCTTGCGGATACCCGGGACTGGAGCTTTGGGGCAATGGCCATGGGGATCTGTGGGCTGCTGGCTTTGATCTACTGGCTGCTGATGCTGCGGCATCTGCCTTGGCGCCGGGAGGATATTACCGATCCTCCGGAGGGGTTGACTGCCGGGGAATTGGGCTGCGTGATGCATATGCAGGGCATCCAGCTGGCTCTGACGGTATATACATGGGCGCAGCTGGGCTATTTGCAGGTGCAGCTGGACAGGAAGGGTCAGGTGATCCTTCACAAGCGCATGGACATGGGCAATGAGCGAAAGGAATCCGAGAGAAAGCTGTTCGGGAAGCTGTTTGGGAAGCAATCTACGGTGCATACCGGTTCTTCCCGGTATGCGGCTCTGACGGCTGCTGCGAAAAAAAAGCCTGCCGGAATTCGGGAGCATATTCATAAGCGCAGCGGAAATGCTGCGGTGTTCCGGGCTTTGGCATCGGGCATCGGGCTGTTTGGTGGTGTGTGCATTGCCATTTCTGTCAGCGGCGGTGCGGTGCTGCAGATCTTTTTGATCCTGCTGCTAGGTGCTTTGGGCGGTATCAGCGGCTGGCTGCTGCAGCTGTGGGCAGCCAATCTGCGCAGAGATTGCCGGCATCGGCTGTATCTGTGCGGCGGGATACTGGCATTTTGGCTGCTGCTGGGTGCAGTCAGCGGCATGTGGGTGGTGACCCTGTGGATGTTGGCAGGTCTTTTGGCTGCCGGTGTGCTGCTGGCATGGGCCGGCCGCCGCACCCAAGAGGGCGTGCAGGAGGCTGCCCGGCTGCGGGGACTGCGCCGGTATCTGCGGACGCTGGATAAGGCCCAGGTGCAGAGGATCTGTCAGACAGATCCGGAGTATTTCTTCCGGCTGGCACCCTGTGCCATAGCTTTGGGTGTGGGAGAGGCCTTTGCGGGGCGCTTCGGCGGTATCCGGTTGGAGAGCTGCGGCTGTCTGATCACCCCCAAAGAAAGTCCGCTCACCGCCAAGGAGTGGATGAAGCTGCTGCAGTACGGCGTGGATGCCATGAACCGGCGGGCAAGACGGCTGCCTTTGGAGCAGCTGTTGGGACTTTTGTACAGCCTGCGAAGATAACATTCTGCCCGGGAGCTGTCTCCCGGGCTTTTACAAAAGGAGAAAGGAGCGGGGAAAATGATATTCGGCAAGCATATCAACCGCTATTATCTAAAATTTGCCCCGTCACTGCTGCTGGGACTTTTGACCCTTGTGATGGTGGACTATCTGCAGCTGGTGGTGCCCAATCTGTACCAAATGGTCATTAACGGCTTCAACAGCGGTTATGTGATGATTGACGGCACGGCGGTCACCTTTGATATGGTGTTTTTGCTGGAACGGATCTGTATGCCCATGGTGTTTGTGATCCTCTGCATGGTTTTCGGCAGATTTTTGTGGCGTTTTTGCTTTTTGGGCGCTGCCATTAAGGTGG
>JAGAMQ010000155.1 GCA_017624645.1 Oscillospiraceae bacterium | reverse complement strand
TAATATGCTGTGCATGCATATTTTCCGCCCGGTGAACAGGCCGCAGGGGAAGCATCGCTTCATTGATCTGACTGATTCGGGACAGTCCCATAGCCTTAAGCTTTTCAAAGAGCTTTGCCACGATCTTTCCACAGACCAGAGCATCATCCCCGGCTCGGTGGTGCTGGAAAGCACCCAATTGGAACACATCCGCAACCATATCCAGCTTATGTCTGCCCATTTCGGGCATCAGATTCTGGGAAATGGTCAAGGTGTCCACCGAGGTGATATCACAGGGTACGCCCAAGCGGGCGCAGGATCTTCGGATAAAGGTGGTATCAAAACCTGCATTATGGGCTACCAGCACCCGGTCTCCCACAAATTCCATAAATTTGGGAAGGACTTCCTCCAGCTTCGGTGCGCCCACCAGCATTTCATCGGTGATCTCCGTCAGCTTGATAACCTCCGGGGACAACGGCTGTTGGGGATCCACAAAGGTCTGAAACCGTTCCAGCTCTTCACCGTTTTTCATCCGCACCGCACCGATCTCGATGATCCGATCAAATCTGGGATGCAGACCGGTGGTTTCCAGATCGAAAGCGATGTACTCCTCATCAAATGCCATGTCACGGCTGCCCCGGACTGCAAGGGTATCGTCCACATCGTTGACATAGTAGCCTTCGCAGCCATACAGGATCTTGATAGGCTCATCGGTACCGGCAACCTTAGGTGCCCCCCCCCTGCCCTCAATGGTATGCAGGGCATCGGTAAAGGACTGAACACAGCCGTGGTCGGTAATGGCAACAGCCCGGTGTCCCCAGGCAGCGGCCTGCTTGATGGCTGCCGCCGTATTGGTCAGGGCATCCATGTTGCTCATTGCCGTATGCATATGCAGCTCGACACGCTTGTCTCCCACTGCCTTATCGGTACGCTTTTTCATAGTACCGGGCATGATCGCATTGGGCCGCAGGATGGTCTCGTTGGTATAGTTATCCACCATCATTCTGCCCTGCACCCGAACCACATCACCCTTTTTCAGTGCGGCAACCACCGGCTTGGCTTCCTTGTTGTCCATATAACGGCTGACATGTACGGAAGAGGTATTGTCTGTGATGTCAAAATGAAGCACCCAGGCGTTTGCCTTGGTCAGTTCCTTATGCTCCATGTTGAAGATCTTGCCCTCCACCACAACAAAACCCATGTCCAGGCTTAATTCCCCCATGGGGATAGGCTTTCCCTTGAAAGGTTTACCGTATATGGTCTGAGTGTTGTTCACAGGTTCCGGCTTAGGCTCCGCCGCCTTCTGCTGGGGCAGGTTTTCCAGAATCTGAGAGCGCATACGCTCCATTTCCGCAAACAGGTCCTTACCCTGCAGGTCCTCACCTGCCACAAATTCAATGGTCACATCCACGCCGAAGCGTTCCTTAAGCTTACGGCAGACTGCAGGCACTATCTTCTCCAGTTCCGCTTTTCCGTTTGCCTGTAGATGCACATTAAGGATCTGCCCCTCCCAATTCCATTGGGCATTTGCCAAAGAACCACGGGACATAGAATCCTCTGCAACAAAGAGCGCCATCAGCGCTTCAGGCTCCATACGGGACAGCTCTGAAGCGGGATGGTTAAATGTCACTTCCAGGGTATGTAACTGATACAGGCGGCAGATCTCTTCCGTGATCTGCTTTGCTGTCCTGTCCGGAATATACCGGGGTGCATAGACCTGTGCCCTGACAAGCCGGGATCCGGGATCGATCTCGGCAGACAGAACATCCGCCCCGGACAGCACCGCCGCCGTATCCGGATCGGGGACGAAATGGGAAAACATATTCAAAAATGGAATATTCAGTTCCATAACGACCTCATAATTCTTTGATTCTCTCTAAGAGCGCAGGAAGAAGCTCCTCATAGGGCAGCTTCACAATCTGCTTTCCTTTCTCAAACAGCATGCCACAGCCGTCGCCACCGGCAATGCCGATATCCGCTTCCCGAGCTTCCCCGGGTCCATTGACAATACAGCCCATAACTGCAACGGTAATGGGCTTTTTGCAATTCTTAAGCGCCTCATCTACCTTGTTCACAAGGCCGATGAGATCGATCTGTGTCCGTCCGCAGGTGGGGCAGGAAATGATATTGACGCCGTCCTTACGCAGACCGGCAGCCTTGAGGATATCCTTTGCCGCATATACCTCTTCCACAGGATCGTCCGTAAGACTGACGCGAATGGTATCACCGATACCGTCCAACAGCAAGGCACCGATTCCCATGGCAGATTTCATAAGTCCCATACGCACGGGACCGGTTTCCGTGACACCGATGTGCAGGGGATAATCACACCGGCTGCGGAACAGTCGGGCAGCCTCCACCATGGTAGGTACCGTGGAGGATTTCATAGATACACAGGTATCGTGAAAGCCGTATTTTTCCAAAAGCTCCAAATGGGAAAACGCACTTTCCACCAGAGCTTCCGCGGTGGGATGCCCGTACTTCTCCAAAAGCTTTTTATCAAGACTTCCGCCATTGACACCGATACGAATTGGGATCTTACGGTCCTTGCAGACCTCAACGACCGCCTGAACGCGGTCCTCTCCTCCAATATTACCGGGGTTGATGCGAATTTTTGCCGCACCGCCCCGGGCGGCGGCAATGGCAAGCTTATAATCAAAGTGAATGTCCGCCACCAAAGGCAAAGGAGATTCACGGCAGATCTGGGAAAAGCCCTCTGCTGCCTCCATATTGGGCACAGCCAGACGCACGATCTGGCAGCCTGCATTATGCAGCGCCCGGATCTGGGCAAGGGAGCCCTCAATATCCGTGGTTTTGGTATTGAGCATGGATTGAATGGCCACAGGCGCTCCACCGCCAATGGGAACATTTCCCACAAGGATCTGTCTTGTCATTTTTGTTACCCCTTAAAAATCGTAAAGATATCTTTCAGTAGGATCACAGCCATCAGAATTAAAAGCAGGATCATTCCGATTCCGTGGATATATCCCTCATATTTGGGATCGATCTTCTTTTTTGTGGCCGATTCAATACCGGTCACCAGCACAAGTCCCAGAATACGTCCCCCGTCCAGCGCTGGAATGGGCAGCAGGTTCATCACCGCCAGATTGATGGCAATAAAGCCGCCAAAGTACAGCATATTCAGCAGCGCACCGCCGGCAGAATCCGCTGCCTCGGCACTTTCGGACATGATCTGCACGATCCCCACAGGACCGGTCATATCCTGAATCCCTGCCTGCCCTGTCAGCAGCATACGCAGACTGACGATGACTGTTTTCACATAATTGAAGGCGGTGGGCAGTATTCTCCCGGGAACCGATGCCGCAGTGGTTCCTTCCGCCTTAAAGCTGATGCCGTAGAGCATGGCCTTTCCGCCCCGTCCGTCATCTGCCTCCTGCCGGATCATGGGGACAGCTTCAATAAACACTTTCTCTCCGTTACGGCTGACTACCACATCGTAATTCCCGTCGGGGAGCATCATGGTAGCAAGGGTAAAATCCTCATAAACGCTGATACGCTCGCCGTTGAAGCGCAGAATCTTATCCCCCGGCTGCAAACCGTTTTCACCGCCCACCATGCTCCAGGGTTCCACGGTGGCAAGCTCTGTGGTCACAAAACCCGGTTGATTGCCCAGCACCACGGCTACGATCAGCACGCCTGCCAAAAAGTTCATTACAGAACCGGCTGCCAAAATGATCAGCCGTTTCCACCACGCAGCCTTCTGAAAGGAACGGGGATTATCGGTATCCTCATCCTCTCCCTCCATGGCGCAATAACCCCCGATGGGAATACAGCGGATAGAATATTGGGTTTCTCCCCGCTGCCATCTGGCAATGGCCGGACCCATGAACATGGAAAATTCATTAACCTGCACACCAAAAAGCTTTGCCGTGAGAAAATGACCCAGTTCATGGACAAAGATCAAAAGGCTAAAGAGCAATATGGCAAAAACGATACTCATAGGAATCCTCGCTTACAATGATTTAGCATTTCGCGCCGCCTGTCTTGCCAGGCGATCCGCTTCCAGAATTTCCTCCAATGTGGGATTCTGAACAAATGGCACAGTATCCACCGCATACTTTACCAATCGGTAGATATCATAGAAACCGATCTCATCATGCAGGAACATCGCCACTGCTTCCTCGTTGGCACCGTTCATCACAGGGCAGGCAGTGCCGCCCTTTTTTGCACAGTCCCTTGCCAGTGCCAGGCAAGGAAATGCCTGAATATCCGGTGCATAGAAGCTCAGGTCACCGCATTTCAGAAGATCCAGCGGTTCCACAGGACACTCCATGCGCTCCGGGTAGGTCATCGCCAGCTGAATGGGCAGGCGCATATCCGGTGTGCCAAGCTGTGCCATAACAGCACCGTCATTAAATTCTACAAGGCTGTGAACGATGCTCTGTCGGTGGATCACCACATCCACCTGCTCTACAGGCAGGCGGTACAGGCGCATTGCTTCGATCACTTCCAGTCCCTTATTCATGAGGGTAGCACAGTCGATTGTGATTTTTTCACCCATCTTCCAATTGGGGTGGCGCAGGGCGTCCGCCTTGGTAACCTTCCCAAGTCCTTCTTTGTCCATACCAAAGAATGGTCCGCCGGAGCAGGTGAGGATCAGCCGCTTGATCTCCCTGGAGTCTGCACAACCCATCAGACACTGAAAGATAGCAGAATGTTCGGAATCCACAGGAATGATCTCCACCCCATGCTTATCCGCCTCTGCCATTACCAGCTCGCCGGCACATACCAGGGTTTCCTTATTGGCAAGGCCAATGCGCTTTTTATGACGGATGGCTGCAAGGGTAGGCTTCAGTCCCACCATGCCGACCACCGCGGTAATAACGCAGTCTGCTTCCTCCACAGTGGCAGCGCGAATCAAGCCATCCTCGCCCCATGCAACCTCCGTAGAAAGGTCCTCGATTTGCTCTTTGAGCGCTTCGGCTGCTTCCTGGGTCGCCATAACGGCAAGCCTGGGGCGGTATTGCCTGCACTGCTCTGCCATCCGGGTAACATTGGTACCCGCGGTCAATGCCGCTACAGGGATACCCAGATGCTCGATGATATCCAGGCTCTGCCTGCCAATGGAGCCGGTAGAACCTAAAATACTGACACATTTCACCATAACATCACCCCGCAATGGGCAGCAGAAGCAGCAACACCTCTGCCAAGGGCGCAACCATCATCATGGAATCAAACCGGTCCAGAATACCGCCGTGACCGGGAATAAGATTTCCATAATCCTTGATCCCCGTCTGCCGTTTGATGGCAGAGAAGCAAAGATCTCCGAAAACAGCCGTCACAGATCCCACAACGCCGTAAAGAATTCCAAACAGGTAGTTGGGCTGCAGGCCGAAGCCAAGCTGAAGAACCCCGCAATAGATCAGCATGCCTGCCACAGCTGCCAGCACGCCGCCCACAACCCCTTCTACTGTCTTTTTAGGACTGATCACCGGTGATAGCTTATGCTTGCCGAATTTCAGACCTGCAAAGTAAGCTCCGCTGTCAGACAGGAACGCAAAGATAAAGGGAATACAGATGTACAGCCTACCCCGTTCCCAGCTGTGTATCCTGACCAAAGCGCCCAAGAGCGCAGGCAGGATCACACCGGCGGCAAAGCAGACTGCCACCTTGTCAAAGGGCAGCTTACCTTCGCTTGCCATCATCTCGGCAAAAAGCGCCGTCCAAAACATAAGTATTCCCAACAATAGCCAAACATAACCTACCCCCAGTCCGTACCACAGGCAGACCCAAAGGGCCGAAGCCATGGCGTACAGGTTCAACCGGACATGGGTAACAAGGCCGGTGCCGGTAAGCAGTTCGTAGGCACCCACAGCAGCCATAAGGCCAAACAGGATCGCGGTGAATATTTTAGGTGCGGCAAAAACCACCAAAAGCAGCAGGGGCAAAAGACACACTGCTGTAATAATTCTGGTCTTCATGGTCACACACCTCCAAAGCGTCTGTTTCTGCGGTGATACTGGGCGATTGCCTCATCCAATTCCTCCGGTCCGAAATCCGGCCACAGTACGTCCATAAACACATACTCAGAATAGGCAGACTGCCACAGAAGGAAATTGCTGGTACGCAGCTCTCCGGAGGGGCGGATGATCAGCTCCGGGTCCGGAACACCGGCTGAGTACAGATAGCCGGACAGCAGCTCTTCGGACAGATCTTCTGCACTGTACTTTCCCTCTGCCACATCCCGGGCAAAAGCCTGAGCCGCCCGGACAAGCTCATCTCTGCCGCCATAGTTCAAGCAGAAATTCACCTGCACACCCCTGTAGCCGGCAGAACGGCTTTCCGCATCCATGCACAGCTTCCGGAGCTTCGGCTCCAGTCGGGTAAGGTCTCCGAAGAACTTGAAGCGGACATGGTTCTTCTCCATATCCCGCAGCGCCTCCTCCAAATACTTGCCCAGCAGCTTCATAATGCCGCTGACCTCTTCGGCAGAACGTTTCCAGTTTTCCGTGGAAAATGCGTACACCGTCAGGTATTCCACACCCAGAGTCCGGCAATAATTGGCAATGCGGCGGAACGCCTCCGCACCGGCAGCATGTCCGGCAGTCCGGGGCAGTCCCCGCTTCTTTGCCCAGCGGCCATTGCCATCCATGATAATAGCAATATGTCGGGGTACCGGCAGGGTTCTTTTATCGGTTTGAGAAATCGCCATAGGGCAGCCCTCTTTCTCTGAATAGTAACATATTGGGGGCGCAAGCGCCCCCAATGTGATCCGACAACTCTGAAAACTCATTTTTATGATTGGGGCAAAAGATACCCACATATCCCAAAAGGTGAGTTTTTAGGGGTGCCTATTAAATAGACATCAATTCCTTTTCCTTTTCGGCCAGAGCTTCATCTGCCTTCTTTGTATACTTGTCCAGCAGATCCTGCAGATCCTTTTCTGCCTTCTTCTGGTCGTCCTCGGTGATCTCGGAATTCTTCTTCAGCTTTTTGATGTAGTCCATGCCGTCCCGACGGATGTTACGCATTGCCACCTTGGCATCCTCGGCATATTTTTTTACCTGCTTGGTCAGATCCTTACGACGCTCCTCAGTCAGCTGGGGGAACACAAGGCGGATCACCTTTCCGTCGTTCTGGGGATTGATACCCAGTTCGCTTGCCTGGATTGCCTTCTGGATCTCCTTCAGCAGGCTGGTATCCCAAGGCTGGATGACCAAAGTACGGGCATCCGGAGTAGAGATGGTTGCAACGCCGTTCAGCGGGGTCTCACTTCCATAATATTCCACTGTGATCCGGTCCAGAACCTTTGCGTTGGCACGGCCGGCGCGGACAGCACCAAATTCCTCTGCCAGATGGTCCAGGGCCTTATCCATTCTTCTTCCGTATTCACTGAAATCTACACTCATGTTCGTTTCCTCCCAAGTATAATGATTAGTTCGTAACGGTGGTTCCGATCTCTTCGCCCCGAACCACGCGAACAATGCTGTTTTCTTCTGCCAAACCAAAGCAGACCAGAGTCATATCGTTGTCCATTGCCAGGGTCATGGCAGTAGAGTCCGTTGCCTTCAGGTGCTTTGCCAGCACTTCGTCATAGGTCAGACGGGTATAACGCACTGCGTTGGGATCCACATTGGGATCTGCGGAATAAATGGCATCCACATTCTTTGCCATAAGGATCGCATCTGCCTCGATCTCCACACCCCGGAGCACAACGCCGGTATCTGTGGAAAAATAGGGATTCCCCGTACCTGCGGCAAAGATGACCACCTTACCCTCATTCAGATAGCGGTCAGCCGTGTCCCGGGTAAAATACTCACAGAATTTATTCATCTCCACGGCGCTGAGAACCCTTGCGTCCACACCGTATTTTTCCAGAGCATCCGCTACAGCGATGGAGTTCATCACGGTCCCCAGCATCCCCATAGCATCCGCATGGGAGCGCTGCATCCGGTCTGCGCCATCCTTTACGCCGCGCCAAAAATTGCCTGCGCCTACCATCAGACCCACCTGCACACCCATGTCCACACATTCTTTGATAGCAACACAGACATCATGGATCACATCAAAATCAAGTCCGCGGTGTGCCTCACCTGCCAGCGCCTCACCGCTGACCTTCAGCATAACACGCTTATATTTTATATTTGACACGTCATAACCCTCCTATCTTATATCCTCCCCTATTTTATAATAAGTCCGGCAAATTGACAACAAGAATTTTTCATTTTTGGGATTGTTTTTTTATTTTTTACAAATTTACATACAATAGAAAGATTCCTGCTGATTATTGCTGATTTTCAGTTGCAAAAATTCTTCGGATGGGTTATAATATTTCCAAATTTTCCAAAAGAGAGGATTATGAAAATGGCGGAAATCATGGAAAGCAAAAATTTCATCCACGCCTTTATTGAAGAGGATATCGCCGAGGGTGGCCGCTACGCCGGTCAGACGGTGCATACCCGGTTTCCTCCCGAGCCCAACGGCTATCTGCACATCGGTCACTGCAAGGCGCTGATCATCGATTTCGGCACTGCCGAAAAGTTCGGCGGTCTTTGCAATCTCCGGATGGACGACACCAACCCCACCAAGGAAGATGTGGAATTCGTGGAAGCCATCAAAGAGGATATCCACTGGCTCGGCTTTGACTGGGGTGACCGGTTCTACTACGGCTCCGACTACTTCGAGAAGGACTACGAGTATGCCGTGGAGCTCATTAAGAAGGGCCTTGCCTATGTGTGTGAGCTGACTCCCGACCAGGCAAAGGAAATGCGTGGCGACCTGAACACCCCTGCCACCTCCCCCTACCGGGACAGACCCATTGAAGAAAGCCTCGACCTGTTCGCACGGATGCGCGCCGGTGAGTTTGAGGACAACAAGTACACCCTCCGGGCAAAGATCGATCTTGCTTCCGGCAACTTCAATATGCGTGACCCGGTGATCTACCGGATTCGTCACATGCACCATCACAGACAGGGCGACAAATGGTGCATCTATCCCATGTACGACTTTGCACACCCCATTCAGGACGCACTGGAGGGTATCACCCACAGTCTGTGTTCTCTGGAGTTTGAAAACCACCGTCCTTTGTACAACTGGGTGGTGGAAAATGTCTCCGTGCCTCACCGCCCCCGTCAGATCGAGTTTGCCCGGTTGGGCATCGACCACACTGTGCTTTCCAAGCGGAAGCTCCGGGCTTTGGTAGAGAACGGCTACGTTTCCGGCTGGGACGATCCCCGGATGCCCACCCTGTGCGGTCTGCGGCGCCGCGGCTACACCCCCGCATCCATCCGTAATTTCTGCGACCGCGTAGGTGTGGCAAAAAGCCCCAACACCATTGAATACGCCTTCCTGGAATACTGCCTCCGGGAGGATCTGAATGAAACCGCGCAGCGTGTCATGGCGGTCCTGAAGCCTGTGAAACTGACCATCACCAACTACCCCGAGGGGCAGAGCGAGATCTTCGAGGTTGAGAACAACCCCAACGATCCGGAAGCCGGCACCCGGCAGATCACCTTCTCCCGGAACCTGTGGATCGAAGCAGACGATTTCCTTGCAGAGCCCGTTCCCAAGTACAAGCGCCTGTATCCTGAAGGTCCCGAATGTCGCCTGAAGGGTGCTTACCTCATCACCTGCACCGGCTGCGTCAAGGACGAAGACGGCAACGTGGTGGAAGTTCTTGCCACCTATGACCCCGATTCCCGGGGTGGCGACCCTGCCGACGGACGGAAGGTCAAGGGTGCCACCATCCACTGGGTGGATGCCGACAACTGCGCTGATGCAGAGGTGCGGCAGTACAGCAATCTCTTTGATGATCCCGACCCGGATGCATCCGGAAAGGATTTCCTTGCCTGCCTGAATCCCAACTCTCTGGAGGTCCTCACCGGCTGCAAGGTGGAAAAGAGTCTGGAAACCGCCAAAGCACCTGCCTCCTATCAGTTCATGCGTCTGGGTTATTTCTGCCCCGACAGCAAGGACTGCACCCCGGATCACCTGGTCTTTAACCGCTCTGTCAGCCTGAAGGACAGCTTCAAGCCCGGAAAATAATGCACACAAAAGACCGGATCCAGTTGGATCCGGTCTCAGAGTGTCAAAAAAGCCGCCAATCGTCAAAAAGCAGCATCTGATTACGCGTTCTGATACAGCCTTCTTTTTGTCTGGAATATGGTAAAAAGCTTTTGTTTTTAACGGATAAGTCAGCCGAAAACACTTGCTGCGCAAGGCTTTTTGACTTACTGCACAACTCGCACCCTGGAGTACCTTT
>JAGAMQ010000154.1 GCA_017624645.1 Oscillospiraceae bacterium | reverse complement strand
TTGTTTCTGTCTTTTTTATAGGGACATGTAATACCGCAAATTCCAATTTATCGGGCAATTACAATCCCGCACCAGCCAAAGGCTCCCCTTGTCAGGGGAGCTGGCAAAAATCTTTGATTTTCGACTGAGGGGTAGTAAATACCTTGCTTTTTCTCTCCCTCCGTCTTTTGCTTCGCAAAATCCACCTCCCTCGCCAGAGGGAGGCACAGGCACGCCACAAGCTTGAAACAGCTCGACAAATTGGAATTTGCTATTTTCTCCGTTTTCCTGTACAATAAAGAAAACTATCTAAGGAGTTACACCTATGGCTTGGCTGGAAATTACCATTAAGACCTCCCCGGAGGGGATCGACGAAGTGGCCGCGGCCCTCACCGCCGGGGGATATTCGGATCTGCTCCTGGAGGATCAGTCTGCCTACGAGGCCTTCCTGGAGGACAACCGCGCCTACTGGGATTATATCGACGAGTCCATGCAGAAAGCCATCCAAGGTCTTTCCCAGATCAAGCTGTACCTTGAGGAGGAAGCGGAAGCGGAGCTTTCCCGGCTTCGCGTCTTGGTAGAGGATCTGAAAAAGTCCCACCCGGCGCAGAAGCTGGGCAGCCTTGATGTCCAAGTGGATCTCCTGCCGGAAACCGACTGGGAGGAGGGCTGGAAGGACAACTATCCTCCTCAGCCCATCGGCAAACGCCTAATGGTGCTGCCCCTTTGGAAAGCAGAAGAAGACACCGGCGGTCGGCTTCGGGTGATCCTTGACCCGGGTCTGACCTTCGGCACCGGCGAGCATCCCTCCACCCAAATGGTGATGGAAGCCATGGAGGAGCTTTTGATCCCCGGGGGCAGCTGTCTGGATTTGGGCAGCGGCAGCGGCATTTTGTCCATCACCGCTCTGCGGCTGGGGGCGAGCTCTGCCATCGGCGTGGACATTGACCCCAAGGCAGAGGACATCGCCCGGAAAAATTGCAGCTACAACGGCTTTTCCTCCCCGGAATTTACCGCCTATACCGGCAACGTCCTCACGGACAAGCCGCTGATGGACCGGCTTTGCAGCAAACGTTACGATATTGTCCTTGTAAACATCGTTGCGGATGTGATCATTTCCCTTGCCCCGGTACTGCCCGGTCTTTTGGATCCGGGCAGCACCCTGATTTGCTCCGGTATTCTGGACACCCGGTACGACGAGGTGGTGGCAGCGCTCCAAGGCGCAGGTCTCACCGTCACCGGCACCCGGAGCAAAGAGGACTGGCGCTGCGTCACCGCAAGAAAGAGGTAATTACTTATGAAGATTCCATATCGCACCCAGCAGGCACTGAAACGTGCCGGGGTGGTGCTTCTGTTTACAGTTCTCACCGCCGCACTGGTGTTCCTGTGCTGGTTTTTGTGGCTGGAGCGTTTCGTGGTATACACCCGGGATGAGGGTGCCAAGCTGGACATGACCCTGGCGGAGGAATTCCCCGAGGGACAGCTTGCCCAGGCTCCCACCACCGGCGAGACCGTGGATATCTACTATAACGAGGGTGAAAATGCCATCAACACCAGCAAGGAGCTGACCCAGCTTACCGGCTACTACGCCACCGCCGAGGACCTTGCTCAGGGTGCCGCCGGGGTGCTGGCACAGATCAAGGCGCTGGATCCGGAAACGCCGGTGATGGTGGATGTGAAAAACAGCAAGGGCGCATTTTTCTATTCCTCCGGCATTGCCACCCACCGGGCATCCAACATCAACATTGAAGAAATGGATGCGCTCATCGCCTATCTGAAAAGCAGCAACCATTACGCCATTGCCCGGCTGCCCGCCTTCCGGGACTACCACTACGGACTAAAGCACGTGTCCGACGGTCTTCCCACCTCCGGCGGCTACCTGTGGGCAGACGCGGACTACTGCTACTGGCTGAACCCTAGCAGTCAGGGGACCCTCACTTATCTGGCGCAGATCGTTTCGGAGCTGAAGGATCTGGGCTTTGACGAGGTGGTATTCGAGGAATTCCGCTTCCCGGATACAGAGAAGATCGTATTCAAGGCAGACAAAAAGGAGGCCCTGGTAAAGGCGGCACAGACCCTGGTCACTGCCTGCGCCACCGACAGCTTTGCCGTATCCTTCGTGCAGGAACGGGATTTTGCTCTGCCTGCCGGCAGAAGCCGGCTGTACCTGCCCGGTGTCACCGCCGCAGAGGTCAGCACCGTTGCCCAGCAGGCACAGGTCACCGACCCGTCACTGAATCTTGTGTTCCTGACGGAAGTTCATGATACCCGATTTGAGATCAGCAGCGTCCTGCGTCCTCTGGATGCCGCCCATTAAGACGATTTATGAAGTATATTAAGCAGATTCTTATTATTGTTGCCTTTTCCTTGGCAGGGGAGCTGCTGGCAAGGGTGATCCCTTTTCCCATCCCCGCAGCCATTTACGGCTTCGTGCTGCTCTTCGGGGCACTGCTTTCCGGCGCACTGAAGCCGGAGCACATACAGGAGACCGCCGACTTTCTCATAGGCACCATGGCGGTGCTGTTTGTGCCCCCGGCGGCATCCATTCTTGCCTATTTCGGCATTTTAGCACCTAAGCTGCTTCCCATTCTTTCGGTGATCTGCCTTTCCACCTTCTTGGTCTTTGCCGCAGGGGGACTGTTGACCCAGCTGCTGCGCCGGGGAAAGGAGGATCCCAATGGCTGAGTTTCTCCAAAGACTTTCTCTGTTTCCTTTGGTGCTTACCCTTGGCGCATTTCAGGTGGGCCTTTGGTGTCAGAAAAAATGGAAGCACCCCCTCGCCAATCCCATTCTCATTGCCTTGGTGCTGGTAGTGGCAGTGCTGGGCATTACAGGTGTCAGCGTAGCGCATTATCAGGCAGGCACCTCCGTAATTTCCTGGCTGCTGACCCCCGCCACCGTGTGCATGGCTCTGCCCTTGTACCGGCAGTTTCAGATCCTCAGAAAGAATCTGCCTGCGGTGCTGGCGGGGGTTGCCGCCGGTACGGTGGTGGGCCTTGGTATCATCCTGCTTTTGTGCCGGGTCTTTTCTTTGGATCATGCCATGACCGTGGCCCTTCTGCCCAAGTCCATCACCACCGCCATGGGCATCGTCCTTTCAGAGCAAGCCGGGGGCATCGTTCCTCTGACCACCGTTGCCATTTTGATCACCGGCATCCTGGGAAGCCTCTTTGGTCCTATGCTGTGCAAGCTTTTACGGATCACCGACCCGGTGGCACAGGGCGTTGCCATGGGCACCGCCTCCCATATGATAGGCACCTCCAAGGCGCTGGAAATGGGGCAGCTCCAAGGAGCTGTCAGCAGCCTTTCTTTGGCTGTGGCAGGTATCCTCACCGCCCTTTTGTTCCCAATTGCCACCATGCTTTTATAAAAAAGACCGGGTTGATCCCGGTCTTTTTTAGCGAAAAAGGTCATAAAGTGTCCCGAACCGGTAGCCCTGGTCCTTCCAGCGTGTCAGCAGTTCGTCCAGCACCCGGGCATTGGTCTGGGAGGTGGAGTGCAATAGGATCACAGCCCCGTTATGGGTCCGGGGCAGAAGCTTTTCAAAGGCCGTCTGCTCTGACGGCTGGGCATCGTTGTTCCAGTCCACATAAGCAAGGCTCCAAAAAACCGTTTTGTACCCCAACTCCTTAGCCATTTCCAAATTCTTTTGGCTGTAAGTCCCCTGGGGAGGACGGTAGTACTTGGGCAGCTCCTTGCCGGTGGTCTCCCGGTACAGATCTTCCAGTTCCTCCAGTTCTTTGCGGAAAGCTTCCTTATCGGAGATCTTTGCCATGTCCGGGTGGTGCATGGTGTGGTTTCCCACAATATGTCCCTCTGCCACCATCCGCCGCACCAGATCCGCATTGCGGTTTACATAATTTCCAACCAAAAAGAACGCCGCCGGCACTTCATGCTTTTTCAGGGTGTCCAGTATTTTCTCCGTGCAGCCGTTTTCGTAGCCGGCATCGAAGGTCAGATACAAAACCTTTTCCTCGGTATCTCCCAGGTAGGCGGCATCATATTTTGCAAGCTGCTCCCGGTCCGCCGGTGCCACCGGTGCCTGTCCCTGCTCCCGGAAAGAAAGTCCCCAGTTGCCTGTAGGCACAGCCTGCCGCCGGAAGACTGAAAGGGCCAAAAAAACCGCCCCGCAAATGGCAGCTACGGTTATGATCACATCCCGTTTCCTCATAAAAAATCCCTCCCGGGACAATCTATGTCCCGGGAGGAAAGGTTATGCAAGAAGCATCTTCACAACGCCGTAGCCCAGCACCAGCGCACCCAAGGCAATGCGGTACACGCCAAAGACGGAAAAGCTGTGCTTCCGGACAAAGGCCATCAGACCCCGGATCACCAAAAGGCTCACCACAAAGCTGACGATACTGCCAACCAGCAGCACCGTGATCTCCGTACCTGTGGCAGACACCCCCTCCAGCAGGTACTTCACCAGCTTCAGCGCACTGGCACCCAGCATGGTGGGAATGGCAAGGAAGAAGGAGAACTCCGCACCGGCACTGCGGCTGACCCCAAGGAAGATGGCACCCAAGATGGTGGCTCCGGATCGGGAGGTTCCGGGGATCAGGCTCAGGCACTGAAAAGCGCCGATCAAAAGGGCAGTGCGGTAATCGATGTCATAGACAGAGGCAATGGCAGGGGTCCTGCGGTCATTTTTTCGCTCCACCAGGATAAATGCCACGCCGTAGACCACCAGGGTAATGGCAACCACCACATAATTGTAAAGGTGGGCATCCATCCAATCGTCCAGCAAAAGACCGATGACTGCCGAGGGCAGCACCGCCACCACCACTTTGAACCAAAGCTGCCAGGTGGCACTCTTTTGAGTGGGATTCTTTTTAGGGGAGAAGGGATTGAGCTTATGGAAGAACAGCAACAGCACCGCAGCAATGGCACCCAGCTGGATCACCACCTGAAACATTTCATAAAATGCCTCGCTGACCTGCAGCTTCACAAACTCGTCCAGCAGGATCATATGTCCTGTGGAGGAAACGGGCAGCCATTCGGTAATGCCCTCCACGATACCAAACAGGATCGCCTTTAAGACCTCAAGAATAATCATAGCAACACACCTTTCGGTAGAATTTACATATGTCTATGATACAGGCAAAGTGTTTATTTTGCAAGTGTTCATTTTTACCCCGGTTTTCTTTACAAATTATTCACCCAAAACCTACCTTATGGGTTATAATAGAGAAAATGACCAAGTTTCCCAAAAAGGAGGATCTCACCATGGCAACTTCCGTACTGATCGTAGAGGACGACAGCCACATCAGCGACCTTCTGCGCATTTATCTGGAAAAGGAGGGCTACGCCGTAACGGTGGCAGCCGACGGAGGACAGGGACTGGAGAAATTCCGTGCCATCCGCCCGGACCTTGTGCTTTTGGATGTGATGATGCCGGTGATGGACGGCTGGACCCTGTGCCGGACCATCCGCCTTGAGAGCCAAACCCCCATCATCATGCTCACCGCCAAGTCCGAAACCGACGATAAGATCACAGGTCTGAAAAGCGGTGCCGACGATTACATCACCAAGCCCTTTGAAATGCGGGAGGTGCTGGCACGGATGGAGGCGGTGCTGCGTCGCAGCGACCGTTCCAACCCGGAAACCCCTGCCCGCCGGCTGGTGTTTGACAAGCTGATCATCGATATGGATTCCTTTGAGCTGATCGTGGACGGCAAAAAGATCGATACACCCCCAAAAGAGATGGAGCTTCTTTACTTCCTTGCCTCCTCTCCCAATCGGGTGTATACCCGCAACCAGCTGCTGGACGATGTGTGGGGCTTCGACTACTACGGCGATTCCCGGACGGTGGACGTCCATGTGAAACGGCTCCGGGAAAAACTGGAGGGGGTGTCCCCCAATTGGGGCATCCGCACCATCTGGAGCGTGGGCTATAAGTTTGAGGTGACCTCCCAATGAGGACCACCTTCAGCCGCACCCTCTTTGCCTTCGCCGTGATCATGCTGGCGGTGCTGCTGGCTTTGGGCGCGGTGCTGCAGCTTTTGGTGAAGAACTACCTTGAGGAGCAGGCGGTGGAGGGTCTGAAAAACGACGGCAGCACCATTTCCCAGGTAGCCGCCGCCTACTATGGCGACAACACCATGTCCGACAAGGACTTCCTTTTGAATCTTTCCCTTGTGGCAACGGTCTCCGGCACCGACGCGGTGATCTGCGATGCTTCCGGGGCGCTGCTGCTTTGCTCCGATGCCCCCCTTGGCTGTGAGCATCAGGGGCTTGTGCTGGAGAAGGGCTATCTGCAGCAGGTCCTTGGGCAGGAATATCTGGTGTCCAAGGGCAAAATCCAGGGACTTTACCAGGATGCCCGGTATGTGGTAGCCACGCCCATCCGGGATCCCTCCGGGGAGGTCTTCGGGGTTGTCATCGTGTCTACGCCCATGACCCAGACCCTGCGGATCATGCAGCGGCTTTCCGATTTCTTCCTGCTCACTGCCATCATTGTGGTGGTCATTGCGGTGATCGTGACGGTGGTGTACGTCCGCCGGTCCAGCAATCCCTTGCGGCAAATGGCCCGCACCGCCAATGCCTTTGGCCACGGAGACCTGCAGGCACGGGTGCCCAACTACCCCCATGCACCGGAGGAGATCCGGGAACTGGCGGTGGCATTTAACAACATGGCATCCTCCTTGGAAAAGAGTGAATATCAGCGCAAGGAATTCGTTGCCAATGTGTCCCATGAGCTGAAGACCCCCATGACCACCATCGGCGGTTATGTGGACGGAATTTTGGACGGCACCATTGACCAAGCCTCCCAAAGGCACTGTCTGCAGATCGTATCCCAGGAGACCCGGCGGTTGAGCCGGCTGGTTAAGAGTATGCTGGAAATCTCCCGGCTGCAGGAACAGGGCGGCTACCCCGAGGAGAAAAAGACCCGTTTCGACATTGCAGAATGTCTGGGACAGGTGCTCATCACCTTTGAACAGAGCATCAACGCCAAAAATTTGGAGGTGCAGGTGGATTTCCCGGAGCTGCCCCTGCATACCCGGGCATGCCGGGATGCCATTGTGCAGGTGGTGTACAATCTTTTGGACAACGGCGTAAAATTCTGTCCCCAAGGGGGCACACTGGGTCTTTCCCTCCGGTCTGACGAGAAAAAGGCCTACATCACCCTTTCCAACACCGGTGACACCATCCCGCCCCAGGAGCTTTCCCTCCTGTTTGACCGGTTCCATAAGCTGGATAAATCCCGCTCCCAAAACCGGGAGGGCTGGGGGCTGGGACTTTACATTGTGAAAACCATCATCTGCAGCCATGGAGAGGACATCTCCGTCACCAGTAACCACGGTGTCACTGCCTTTACCTTTACCTTACCCTTGGTCCACTAGAGGTTTTTTATGAACAAACAAGAACATCAAAATCCGGAACGCTCCTACGGCACCGGTGACACCCATCCGGTACAAAGCCGGGGCGGTGTGCTGGCAGTGATACTGGCAGCAGTGGTGGTGCTGGGAGGTATCATCAGCCTCATGGGCGTTCTGAATATCCGCCTGTTTCACAGGATCAACGAAACCCAGCCGGCGGTGGTATTTTCCCGGTCGGGGGTAGAATGTGCCACAGCAGAGCCCATCGGCGACCAAACCCCTATGCTGGGAATCCGGTGCGAAACCGTCAGCTCCTTTCTGCACATTTACTACGGCCTGCCCAAGGGCGTTTATGTGACCCAG
The DNA here is from genome assembly GCA_017624645.1 of Oscillospiraceae bacterium. Classification (GTDB taxonomy): domain Bacteria; phylum Bacillota; class Clostridia; order Oscillospirales; family Oscillospiraceae; genus Faecousia. The sequence goes on along the minus strand of JAGAMQ010000154.1, from coordinate 3,867 downwards.
GTCCTCTCCGGGGGCGCCGCCCAACAGGCAGGCGTATCTGCCGGGGATGTGATCGTCTCCTTTGCCGGCACACCGGTAGAGGACGCCGCTCAGCTGGCAGAATTGGTCCGCAGCCGGCGCATCGGAGATGCTGTGCCCCTTGCCTTGGTTCGGGGAGGAAAAAACCGTCCGGTTACCGTTATATTGGATGGAGAAAATTGAGAGGAAGCCTATGACACCCTTTGAAACTGCATTTACCCTTTCTCCGGTCCATGTGGACCGGTTTGGAAACGCCAAACCCAGCGCCCTTTTGCTGTTTTGCCAGGAGGCGGCTGCGGGACACTGTGCCCAGCTGGGTCTTGACTGGGATACCCTAATGGAAAAGAATCTTTTTTGGGCACTGATCCGCACCCGAATGGAAATCACCCGTCTGCCCCGGACCGGCGAGACCCTCACGGTGAAAACCTGGCCCATGCCCACCACCCGGGTGGCGTACCCCCGTGCCACGGCAGGCTATGACGAAAAGGGGCAGGAGCTGTTCCGCAGCACCAGCCTTTGGGTGCTGATGGATGCAAAAAGCCGGGGCATGCTCCTGCCGGGAAAAAGCGGCATTACACTGGAGGGCATCACCTTAGGGGAAGAAGCACCGGTTCCCCCATCCCTGACCCCTAAGGAAATGACGGAATTTTTTGCCCGCCAGGTACGTTTTACCGACATCGACCGCAACGGACATATGAACAACACCCGCTACATGGAGTGGTTTTATGACGCTCTGGACAGCGAGACTTTAGGCAACCGTCCCATCAAAGCCTTCACCGCCTGCTACCTTTCCGAAGCCCGGGAAAAGGAGCTTTTGCACCTGGGATGGACGCGGTGTGAGGACGGATGTATCCGGCTGGAAATACGCCGAGATGGGGAGGAAAATTTCAGCAAACTGGAGCGTGTCTTTGCCGCCAGGGCGGAATTTTAAAAGTGTTCTGTAAACCATTTTATGGAATTTTGTCATAACCCAAAGAATGTGCAAAAACCCTGCCGACCCTTGCAAACCCCACGTTTGCAGGGGTTTTTCCCGGCTTCTCTGTGGAAAACCCTGTGGATAATGTGGAAAAGTCCCCTGTGTGAAAATGTTTGTTTTTTTCACATTTTCCGGTTTATGTAAACCGATGTTTCGTCACTTATCGCAACCTGCCGGCACTTCAAATTCCGGTTTATCGATCAATTTTAAATTTCGTCTGTAGGGGAGGGTCTTGACCCTCCCGACGGAAAACATTTGTGTTTTAGAATTTCGGGAGGGTCAAGACCCTCCCCTACGCAAGATATTAAACAGCTCGATAAATTGTAATTTGAAGAGGCGTAGGTGGGGACTGTGAAAAAAGTTGTTGACCTCGGGGACATTTTCAGTTATAATACACTGGAATGACCATGTATGGTCAGTAATTTTGCGTTGCTGCAGCCTTTCGGCTGTCGAGCATATGTGATTTTGACAGGAGGTGTAAGCGTATGAAGCGTACCTATCAGCCCAGCCGTCGCCACAGATCCAAGGTCCACGGTTTCCGGAAGAGAATGGCTACCGCCAACGGCCGTAAGGTTTTGGCCCGCCGCCGTGCAAGAGGCCGCAAGGTTCTCTCTGCGTAAGCATGTAATTTTGTGGGTTTCCACAGCAAATTGTCGCTCACAGCGAAACGGGAGTCCATGCGGGGCGAATGTAAGATTCGCCCCGCCCCCTTTTTATTGGGGAACAACCTCCAAAGGTTGCTGATTATTCTTCAGCGGATCTTTTGCGACAGCGCGCCCTTTTCGGGACTTGAAATACACAAAGTATGTCTGCTTCCCGAAAAGACCCCTCTGCCGCAAAATCTCTCGCTGAATACCGAATCATCCTCCTTTGTCGGCTGTCCGATTTCTCGGGATATGTTTCCTCTTCATCCTCGAGATTGCCTGAAGATTCGGAATATCATCCCCCTTTGTCGGCTGTCCTGCTTCTTGGGGATATGTTTCCTCTTCACCCTCGAGCTTGCCTGCAGACCTTTGTGGGCTGTCCTGCTTCTTGGGGATATTCTGTTCCCTTATCTATCGAATCTGTGAGTTTTCCAATTGTGGTATGGTGAGAGTATGAAATTTTCCAGCAGTCTGAAGCTGAATCACATTTTCCGGCGGCTTTACAGCTCCTCCGGTCACGCCAATTCCTATCTGGTGCTTTACGCCCGGAGGAATCGCTCTGCCACCAACCGGGTGGGCGTGACGGTGAGCAAGAAGCTGGGCGGTGCCGTGGTACGGAACCGGGTCCGCCGCCGTCTGCGGGAGGTCTACCGGCTCAATGAGCACCTGTTTGCTCCCGGCTGGGACATCGTTGTGGTGGCAAGAAGCCGCTGCATCGGCGCGAGCTTTGAAAAGCTAATCCAGTCTTACCTCTGCCTGGCGGAAAAAGCCGGTATCCTGGGTGATGCCCAATGAAAAAGCTTTTTCTTGCCCTGATCTGTTTCTACCGCAGGAATATCTCTGCCTATACTCCCAAAAGTTGTCGGTTTACCCCCACCTGTTCCGCTTACGCCTACGAAGCCATCCAAAAGTATGGGGCATGGAAAGGCGGCTGGCTTGCCTGCAAGCGGCTGCTCCGGTGTCACCCCTTTTACAAGGGCGACCCCCACGACCCCGTTCCATGAACCAAGGGGCATAAGACCCCTAAGGAGGAACCATTATGATTCTCGCATTTAACCTGGGCGACCTTGTCACGGTCCCCTTTGGCTATTTGCTCTCCTTCCTGTATGATCTGACCACCAACTACGGTGTGGCACTGATCCTGTTTGCCATCATCGTCCGGTTCATTCTGCTCCCGGCCACTGCCAAGGGCAAGAAGAGTACCATGAAGATGTCCCGGCTGACTCCCCGGATCCAGGAAATTCAGAACAAGTATGCCAATGATCAGCAAAAGCAGGGCGAAGCTCTGCAGGCGCTGTACAAGGAAGAGGGGGTTTCTATGGGCGGTGGCTGCCTGTGGAGCTTGCTGCCGCTTCTGATCCTGTTCCCTCTTTACAGCGTTGTCCGTCAGCCCATCACCTATATTCTCCATGAAACCGCCGAGGTGACCCAGCAGATCATGGGCGTCATCAAAACCGCTATGCCCGACCTCATCTCCCAGAAGAACACCTTCTACGAGCAGATGATCGTGGCCCCGGAGCTGCCCAATCTTTTCAACGAGCTGGCAGGTCTGCGGGATATTGCCGTTTCCAATGCCGACACCTTCACCAAAGGTGTGGACTTTACCTTCCTGGGCATCAACCTGGGCACCATCCCCAACTTCAACATTTTTGCATGGGAAAAATATGACTGGGCAAACATTGGCCTGTTCCTGATCCCCTTGCTGTCCTCCGGCAGCCAGGTATTTTCCATGCTCCTGTCCCAGCGGATGAACAACTCTCTGGTCACCAACGAGAAGGGACTTGAGGATAAGGAAGCTGCCAAGAATTCCCAGGCCAATCAGACCAGCAAGGTGATGATGTGGACCATGCCTCTGATGTCCCTGTGGATCGGCTTTACCGTTCCTGCCGCACTGAGCCTTTACTGGCTGGCACAGGGTCTGGTGACCACCCTGACGGATATGTACCTGACCAAGAAGTACCGGAAGATCTACGACGCAGAGGATGCCGAGCGGCTGAAGAAGCATCTTGCCCAGGAGGCACTGGAAGCAGAAAAGGAGCGGATCCGTGCCCAGCGCCGTGCCGCCAACCCCGACGGCATCACTGCCAACACCAGCAAGAAGAAGCTGCAGCAGAAGCAGCAGCGCGAGGCTGAAGCTGCTAAGGCAGCCGCTGCCAAGGAGTATGCCGCCAAGAAGGGTGTCGTTGAGGAAGAACCCGACGAGCCTACTGTTATGTCCGGCATCCCCAG
>JAGAMQ010000153.1 GCA_017624645.1 Oscillospiraceae bacterium | reverse complement strand
GCATCGCGGTTATTGCTGCCCACACGGAGCACAAGGTCGATATCCTCCTGGGAAAAAGAAAAAGCGAAGGGTGTAGGCATTACACTCTCCGCTTCATCAATGAAGGACATTTGCTCCTGTTCCGATGGGAACATGGCCATGTCAAACAGCGTCAGCTGCTGACTGGTATTTAGCTGTAGATCAGCTCCGTCAGAATGGTCTCCTCGGCCTGCGCTTTGAGGTTGTTCATCAGCCCCACCCACTTCATCGGGTCGCTGGCTTTCAGATCCTCCGTCACGCCGTTCTGCTTCATCAGCTCCGGCATCAACTGTTCCAGTCTCCGGTTCGCCGTCTCGTCGATCTCCCTCAGATGGGGATACAGGGTCTCCGACAGGATCATGCTGTTCCACAGCACCTGTCTGTGCTCCTGCAGATACTGCTTCCGCATCCGACCGTACTTGCCCAAGGGCTTCGCTTCGGTTTCGCTCAGCGTCAGGTTGGGGATCAGGTAATCCCCGGTCTGCGTGTAACTCAGGTTGTTCTGCATAGTCGTTTGTCCTTTCTGCCTGCTGCTGCAGACTTGCTTCTCGCTCATAGTTCTTGATGGTGATCTCGATGTGCCGCAGGACCTGTTCGCTGGTATTGCTGATAACAGAACCAAGGGCGGCAATGGTATCACGGGTATTGAAATCGAATACGCTCAGGAAGTCCTCGTGCTCAAAATAGTCCTCCGGATTCAAACCGCAACGGGACATGAGCGTGTAGGCAGTACTTACCGTAGCTGCGTTTTTGAACGCGACGCCTACGTTGTAATCATCATACTCTTCGAGGAAAGAATCGGTAAGGATGCCGAGAATGTCATGGCTGTTGTCGTTCCAATACTCGTTTACAAGCTGAAAAGCAATCTGCTCCAACTGATTGGCAAGACCCTGCTTGCCGGAAATATCATAGCGTTGCTCCAAGGCTGCGGTTACTGCGTCCTGATGCTCGTTACGATATTCCCAAAGGAAAGGGCGGCGAGAGTTCTCTCTGCCGCCCGTGTCCGAAACATCAAAAACGTATTTGAGCCTTGGATTGTCGCCGCTGGTGTCGATCAGTGCAATGCCCTTGGTGCCGCGACGAACATAGCGCCGCATCTGCTTATTCCAAAGGTCATAGTCAGCACAAGCAGTAGCATCCGGTTTCTGAGCAAAGATCATCAGTTGCTCATGGAAGGGATACTTGTAGAGCCGACCGGCAGTTTCAAGAAATGCGGTCCATTCCCCAAAGCTGCCGGTTATCTGCTTGGCTGTATGATCGGCCATTTGCGAATAGAAGTCTAATTTGCTTGGCATTTGATTCCTCCTTTTCATTTGGTAATGTGCCTGTATCTCACAAAAGTGCCTGAATTTGACAAATGATAAATCATTTGCTATACTTACCTCGGTAGCTGACAGTCGTCGCAACTGTCAGTCCAGACGTGTGCATGCAACGTTGTTTCCCACGAAAACTTAATCATAACCTATAAGAGATGCGCGAGGGACAAGCCCGATGACCGCACGGCAACCTCCCGGAGAGAAAGGTGCCAAAGCTTGTACGATAGGGTGTGACTCGTCTCGCGACGAGTATTTTTGCGCCTATTTTTCGGGAGGACTGATAGAAAAGGAGTCGAAAATATGAAAAATGGCGCTAGATATGTAGTAACGACACACTGGGGTACATTCTCTTTGGATGAGGCATCTTATCAGGATTACTTAACAGGTAATCTCTGGATTTGCTGGGAACCCGTCAAAACACAGCGGTTAGAGCAAAAAGTACAGGGGTACATTCCAACCAATGTAACAGACAGGGCCATTGCGCTTCGTGAGCAGGCAGACAAAAGCGGAATTCTATGTACGCTTCATCAGCTTGGCATTCATGATGCACTTGTTCCTTATAGCATCCGCCTTGATGATTTGAGCATTGATGAAATGAATCTGACAGTACGATCCTCCAATGGATTGAAACGAGCCAATGTGGGGACATTCGGACGACTAAGGGATCTGCTAGCACAAGATAATGGTATCTTGTCTGTCCGTAACCTTGGCCAGAAAAGTGCCAAGGAGATTAAGCAGCATTTCTTTGAGGAGAGTTATGCTCGGCTCTTTCCATACGAAAAAGCACAGTACTGGCAGGAAGTAATAGAGAACTATCTGTGACGGTGTTAAAATATACACGATATGAATTTGGGTAATAAAACGCATAGGAGAGAATTATGAGAAAAGTACGAAGCAAAGATGATGGGGCGACAGGTTGTTTAGCATTTGCACTTCTCGCATTGTTACTGATGCCCGTTGTGGGTTTTGTTATGGTTTGTAGCAAAGACCCTGAAAAGAAAACCTTGGGATGGATTTTGCTGATTGTTGGAACAATTCTTTGGATTATGATTGGTGTTGGAAGTGCTTAATTATCGCTTGCTGACTGGCGGCTGTTTTGCGCTCCTGGCTATATGGTGCAGTCAGCCGAATGCTGACCCTATGCTTATCAATCTCAAACCGTAAGCCACCTTTTTCGTCATCCTCAATTAGCTGGCATAGTTTGGGATAGGTGGCGGCATAGGCGGTTAGGCGCTTTTTGAGTTTGGTGTTGTAGGTGTAGATCTCGGCGGTGCCGTCATATTCGTTGAAATACAGTTCGGTGACCTTGCGTTTCTTCTTGGGGATCTTTTTCATAAAACCT
>JAGAMQ010000152.1 GCA_017624645.1 Oscillospiraceae bacterium | reverse complement strand
GGCAGCCCACCTCCGTGGAGATACACACCGTATTGCCGTAGTGGTAGCGCATCAGCACCGTTTCCACACAGTTGCCGTCGGAAAGCTCCCACAGATATTTGATGGTACCGTCTTTTTGGGACTCCTGCTTCCGCAAGACCTTGGGAGTGTTCAGAGGGTATCGCTCCTGCAGGGTATCCCGCAGTGCTTTTGGAAGGTTGGTCATTTCCTCATAGCTGCGCACACCCTTGTGCAGCCAGGAAAACACCTGCTTTGCCCGAAAAGCCGGCTGTCCCAGTTCTTTCAGGCATTGCCCCAGTTCCTCGGGGGTCATGGATCGTAAATGTGTCATTACTTTCTTCTCCGCATACGGCATATAAAGAAGCCGTCGGTATCATACTGCCCGGGCACCAACGTCAACATTCCGGAAGTATTCTCCGGAAAAGGTGCCGGCAGGGGCAAGGGCTCCAATGTAAAGTCCGGGTGGCTTTGGAGAAATTGTTCCACCACCTGCTCATTTTCCCGGCGTATCAGCGTACAGGTAGAGTACAAAAGCACACCTCCGGGACGGACATATCTTGACTGATTTGCAAGGATCTTCTCCTGCAGTTGGGGCAGATCCTTCATGGTATCCGGGTCCTTATACCGGATGTCCGGCTTTTTCCGGATGATGCCGTAGCCGGAGCAAGGCACATCCGCGATCACCGCATCCATGGCGTTTTCCCACTGGGGGACAAATACGGAAGCATCCTGCACCTGGGCACGGATACCTACCAGTCCCAGCCGCTTTGCCCCGTTTTCTATCAAAGCGATCTTATGCTCATGAATATCACAGGAGGTAACACTTCCGGTACCTGCCATGGAAATGGCTGCAGCAAAACTCTTTCCGCCGGGGGCAGCACAGCAGTCCAGCACCCGTGCATTTTGGGGAAGTTCCGCACACAAGACGCTCAGGCGCGCTGCCGCGTCCTGCACATAGAAAAGTCCCTCCCGGAAGGCTGCCAGTCGCTCTAAATCTCCGGTACCGGAAAGAATCAGGCAGCCGCGCAGCCAGCTGTGCGGCTGCACCCCTACTCCCTCCTGCTGCAGAAGGCAGGTCAATCCTTCCACTGTGGTACGCAGAGTGTTTACCTGCACCACCATGGGTGGAATGTCATTGTTTGCCCGGAGCATGGGTTCCAGAGCATCCTTGCCCACATATTCCTTCAGCATATCCACCAGTTTTTGGGGATGACTGTACTTTTCCACATAGGAACGGGGCTGGACAAGGGTTTCCCTCTCCCGGTCCGCTTTGCGAAGCACCGCATTGACAAGGCCGGGGAGATTCTTTTGCCGGGGGCAATACTGTTTTGTCAGTGCCACTGCTTCGTTGACTGCGGCGGACACCGGGATCTTGTCCATTTCAAAAAGCTGATAGATACCCATTTGCAGGATATCCCGGACCATCGGGTGCAGGTCCTTAGGCTTGCCGGTGAGGAGCTGGGAAAGGTAAAAGTCCAGCTTCAGCCGGTTCTGCAGCACACCGTAACACAGTCGGGTCGCCAATGCCGCTTCCCGCCGATCCAACCGATCCCGGGACAGGTACTGCTTCAGCACAGCATTGGACCAGCCGGCTTCCTTCCGGCAGGCGATGAGCACATTCAGCGCTGTCTGTCTGGCACCCATGGGTCACAGCTCCAAAGGATGTCCCCGGAAATAATCCGGTGCAGCCATCCGCTTGCCACCCTCCGCCTGCAAATTGCGGATCTCGAGCACCCCTTCCCCGCAGGCAATCTGCAGTCCTGTCTTGGTCAGGACAAGAATGGTGCCGGGGGCGGCATCTGTGGTCACATCCACCACACGGGATTCGTAAATCTTAAACCGCTTTCCCTGCAGCTCGGTGGTTGCCACGGGCCAGGGATTCAGACCCCGGATCTGATCATGAAGCTGCCGGGCGGTACGGTTCCAGTCCAGAGGACACATAGTTTTATCCAGCATGGGAGCATAGGTGGCAAGGCTGCCGTCCTGGGGGGTACGCTTTGCCGTTCCCTCACGGATCGATCGCAGGGTCTTGCTCAAAAGCTCTGCGCCCAGCTCAGCCAGTCGGTCCAAAAGCTCCCCTGCCGTTTCCTCGGGGGCAATGGGCGTTTTTGCAATATCGATGATATCACCGGCATCCATCTCCCGGCAAAGGTACATCGCCGTAACGCCGGTCTCTTTCAAGCCGTCCAGCACCGCCCACTGGTAGGGAGCAGAGCCACGGTATTGGGGCAGCAGGCTGGCGTGGATATTGATACAGCCCCGGGGTGGGATATCCAGCACACTTTGGGGCAGGATCCTGCCGTATGCCACCACCGCAACCACATCGGGCTGCAGGCTGCGCAGCTGCTCCACAGTTTCTGCCTCCCGAAAATTTTCCGGCTGGAACACGGGGATATTATGTGCCAAAGCCACCTCTTTCACCGGTGACGGCTGCAGCTTCATGCCCCGGTTTTTCGGCCGGTCCGGCTGGGTGTACACACCCACTACCTCACAGCCGTGCTCCAGTATTTTCTTCAGACAGGTCGCCGCAATATCCGGCGTTCCCATGAACACAACACGCATACAAAAAACTCCTTATTCCTCGGAGGCAAGCTCCTCTTCTGTCAGATACCGCTCCATGATCTCGGTATAGAGGATGCCGTCCAGATGATCCAGCTCATGGCAGAAGCACCGGGCGATCAATTCTTCACCCTCCGCCTCATACCAATTTCCCTCCCGGTCCTGAGCACGGACCTTTGCATAGTATGGCCGCTTTACCAGACCGTACTTTCCGGGAACGCTCAGGCAGCCCTCGGCACCCTCCTGCTCCCCGGAGGTTTCCAGCAGGCTGGGATTCACAAGCTCCAAAATCTCATCGCCGGTATCCACCAGCACCACCCGGCGCAGAATACCCACCTGGGGAGCTGCCAGCCCCACGCCGCCGGATTCAATGAGGGTCTCCCGCATATCGTCCAGCAGTGTATGCAGCCGACTGTCAAAGCTTACCACCGGCTTGCAGGTTTTATGAAGGGCAGATTCCGCATCTGTCAAAATTTTTCTCAATGCCATGGTATTTCCTCTCTATTCATAGCCGTTTACATCGATAAATGCCGACACGCCCCGGTTTTCCCGGTCTTGGGAGAACTGCCGCAGAAGATGTGCCAGCAGCTGACGCAATGATCGGGTCATTTTACACCGAAGGGTCAATCGATGACGGAAGTTGTAGTTGATCTTAGGCACCGGACAGGGGGCAGGCCCCAGCACGGTACATTGTTCTTTGCTGTATTGGGGAAGCTGCAAAAGATTTCGCAGGCTGTCACGGAATTTCACCGCGCCCCGAAGGAGTTGCCCCTCCTCCTGAGCGATGAAGGTCACCGTAGCAAGATCCCCGTAAGGCGGACACATCTGCACCTGACGCAGTCCGGTTTCCAGTGCATAGAACCCCTCGTAATCCTGCTTTGCCGCCAGGGTAATCACCTGATGCTCCGGGGTCATGGTCTGAATCATAGCCATACCGGGGGTATCGCCCCGACCGGCTCTACCTACCACCTGAGTCAGCATATTGAACGTGGTTTCCGCGGAACGGTAGCTATCGGCGTACAGTCCCAGGTCCGCATCCAGCACACCTACAAGGGTCACATTGGGAAGATTCAGTCCCTTTGCCACCATTTGAGTGCCGATGAGCACCGGGATCTTCTCCTGTTGAAACTTATCCAAAAGCACTTCATGGGTATTCACCGCGTCTACAGTATCCGCATCCATACGCAGTACCCGGATCCCCGGGAAAACAGCTTCCAGCTGCTGCTGTACCTTTTGGGTACCGGTCCCCACCTGCTTCATGGGTCCGCCGCAGGCAGGACACCGCTGACCGGAGCGCTGGGAATAGCCGCAATAGTGGCACATGAGCCGTTGGTTGGCGCTGTGGTAGGTGAGCCTTGCACTGCAGCGGGGACACTCCGGAGCCTGCCGGCAGTCAACGCACACCAGAGCGCGGCTGTTGCCCCGGCGGTTCAGAAACAGGATGGTCTGTTTTCCCGCCTCAATATTCTGCCCAATGGCATCCTGCAAGGCATAGCTGATACAAAGGTCATTGCCTTCCTTCAGTTCATTGCGCATATCCACAATCTGCACCTTGGGAAGAGGTCTGCCGTTATAGCGCCCCTCCAACCGGTACAGCCGGTAGAAACCGGATCGGGCATAAAACATAGTTTCCACAGAAGGCGTAGCCGAACCAAACAGCACCAAAGCGCCTTCCCGTTTTCCCCGCCACTGTGCCACCTCACGGGCATCGTATCGGGGGGTATTTTCCGAGCGGTAGGAATGTTCCTGCTCCTCATCCAGGATCAGAAGTCCCAACCGTGGACAAGGCGCAAACACCGCACTGCGGGTCCCGACCACCACACCGGCATCACCGCTGCGAATCCGCTTCCACTGATCATAGCGCTCTGTGGCCGGCAGGCTGCTGTGCAGCACCGCCACCTGCTCTCCGAAATATGCCGCCAAAAGTCCCAGAAGCTGGGGCGTCAACGCAATTTCCGGAACAAGGAGCATTGCTTGTCTGCCTCTTTTCAGGCAGCTTTGGATCAGCTTGATATACACGGAGGTCTTTCCCGAGCCGGTAACGCCGTAAAGAAGTGCAGCACCGGGTTCCGAAGCGTTCATTTGTGCCTGCAGACCTTCAAATGCCTGCTGCTGACAGTCATTCAGCTCCAACGGCCCCGTCAGGGTCACCGGCTGGATCTGTCTGCACCGAAGCACTTCCTGCCGGGTGAGGGTCAGGTAACCCAGGGTCTCCAGCCGCTTCACCGTCGCCGGCTTAGCCCCGGTAAAATAGCAAAGCTCCTTTACCGAGCAGCTGCCCAAGGAACACATCAGCTCCAGTACGGAGCGCTGCATTGCCGCAGATTTGGGACGGCTTTGGGCATATGCCATAGCCTCCTCCCCAGATACCGCCAGTTGTGCTACCTGCTCGGTCTTGTCACCTGTCCGGCGTAAAAGCTCCTGCCGGGAAGCTATCCACTTCTTTTTGAGAAGATAGGAAAGCGCCTTTTGAAGCACTTCCTCATCCTCAATTGCCTTTTTGAGGATCTGTCGGTCTGTTTCGCCGCCGCAATCCCGCAAAACCGTCAAAAGCTGCAGCGCATTTTGGTCCCGGGGTGACTTTGCTTCCCAACTTCGGTCCTGGGTCAGGCTGTAGGTCTCCCTGATCGCAAACCAAAGTCCCGCAGGAAGCATTGCCCGCGCCGCATCATAAAACGTGCAAAAATACCGCTCCCGAAGAAAGGCCGCCAATCGCAACATTCCTTCATCCAGCACAGGCTGCCGGTCCAAACAGTTCTCCACACATTTCAGATCCTCGTTACTCCCCGGCTCAACGGCCAGCACGATGCCTTCCGTAGTGCGGTTACCTCTGCCGAAGGGAACCTGCACCCGCATACCGGGCTGCAGCTCCATTCCCTCGGGAACAAAGTAAGAATAGGGCTTGTCGATGGCAAAATTCGCCGCAGCAACAGCAATTTTTCCTACCATACAGCCCCTCCTTATCTGCTTGTCTACACGTTGCTTACTTGGTATACTCGTCCTTCAGACATGCAGACAGCTTGCCGTCTGCCACTTCCCGGATCGCCAAAGTCACAGGCTTCTCGGTCAGTTCTTCCTGCAGAGTTTCTGCCTCAACGGCAATCTGACGGGCGCGGTGTGCCACCACATTCACCAGAAGATACCGGCTCTGCACATTCTTCAAAAGATCTGCTACGGGGGGATAAAGCATATTTGTTCCTCCTATTAGTCTGCCCTTTCGGCAATAATTTTCATTATGGCATCGACGCAGGCTTCCACCCGGTCGTTGACAACAACATAATCATACTTTTCGCCTTGAGCGATCTCCCATGCCGCCCGGTCCAGCCGCAGCCGGATCTGCTCTTCAGGGGTATCGCCGCGGCTGCGAAGCCGCCGCTCCAGTTCCTCCACGGAAGGAGGGGTAATGAATATCAGGGTAGCATCGGGGCGCTGGCTGCGCACCCGAAATGCGCCGTTGGGTTCTATGTCCAGAATTACATTGGCACGGCTCAGCTTGTCCTCCAGCTGGGCGCGGGGTGTGCCGTAGTAATTGTCCATGTGGTCGTCGTATTCCACAAAGGCATCCTCCCGGATCATCTGACGGAAGGTATCGTGGCTGACAAAATAATAGCTTACTGCCTCCTGCTCTCCCTCTCTGGGGGGGCGGGTGGTGGCGGATACGGAAAACAGGAGATCGTCCCGTCTTGCCATCAGCTCCTTCAGCACGGTGTTTTTTCCCACACCGGAGGCTCCGGAGATTACAAACAGATTACCCTTGCTCATTTCTCTTCCTCCATGGTCTGCTCCCAGCGCTCTGCCAGCACCTGAGGTTCCAGTGAGGACAGGATCACATGGTCCGTGTCCATCACGATCACCGACTTGGTACTGCGGCCGTAGGAGCCGTCGATCAGCATACCCCGGTCCTTGGCCTCCTGCATCAGCCGCTTAATGGGCGCGGAGGCAGGTTCCAGAATGGACAGCACTCTGCCGGCGCTGATCATACTGCCAAATCCAATATTGATCAGTTTCATAAAAACCTCACTCAATGTTCTGGGTCTGTTCCCGGATCTTCTCCAGTTCCGCCTTGATATCCACCACGATCCGTGCCAGCTTTACATCGGTACACTTGGAGCCGATGGTGTTGGCTTCCCGGTTCATCTCCTGCAGCAGGAAATCCAGTTTCCGCCCCACAGCACCGCCGCCATCAAGCATGGTGTTCATCTGCTGCAGATGGCTGCGCAGACGGACGGTTTCCTCGTCAACCGCCACCTTGTCCGCGAAGATCGCGGCTTCGGTGAGGATACGGCTTTCATCGATGGCGGTATTTTCCAGAACCTCCCGGAGCTTTGCTTCCAGGCGGGCTCTGTAGTCCACCACGGTCTGGGCATTGCCCTGCTCCACCTGTTCCACAAGACCCAAAATGGTCTGCCCGCGGGTACGCAGATCCTGATCCAGCGCTTGACCCTCACGGCTGCGCATGGCATCATAACCGGAAAGTGCCTGTTCCACCACCTGCATAAGGTCCTTTTGCAGCTGGTCCTCGTCCACCTGGGGCTTCTCAATGAGGAATACCTCCGGAAGCCGGGACAGGGAAGACGCGCTGATATCGTCGGCAACGCCATACTCGGTTACCATCCGGCGCATGGCGGTCAGGTACCCATCCAGCACTGCCATATTCAGGCTGACCTGAGCTTCCTCTCCCCCTTCGCTGCGGATGGAGATGAACACATCCACCTTACCCCGGGAAACAGACGCTTTAACCGCCTGCTTCACCGCATCCTCAGTGAAGGATACCATACGGGGCAGCCGTACGGAACAATCCAAATAACGGTTATTGACAGAGCGAAGCTCTACGGTAAACTCCCGTCCGTTGACGGTCTGCACCGCTCTGCCGTAACCGGTCATACTTTTGATCAACTCGGTTCTCTCCCTTCGTCGGACAAAGCTGTCCGATCCTCTGAATTTCTGTCAGCGCAGTGTGGCAGATACGGAATAACTGCCCACGGCACCTACTTCCTTGTACTTATCCGCCATGATCACTTCCGCCCGCATGGTTGCGGTTCCTGCCTGTGCTTCGGAAAAGTTCACATTCACCGTTACATCCGCTGCCTGCATGGAATCGATCAGCGCCTTGGGTCCCCGGAACCGGATCTCCAGCACCTTGGTGATGATCTCTGCCTTCATTCCCTCCGGGACATTCACGGCATTGATTTGGGAAATGCTCAAGGTCTTTGTTCTGAGATTGGGGAAACGGATGTCCACAGTAGCTTCTGCCACACCGGTCTCATTGGTGACCTCCGCCGGCAATTTAATGGGGAGGGTCAGGGTGGTGTCCGTCAGATGCTCCGCAAGATCAATGGTTCCCAGATTCAGTTCTGTCAAATCGTCCAGCAAGGCTTCGCTGCCGGAAACCAGAATGGTTTCCGGATTCACCTTGATCTGACTGGTCTGCTCAGTGGCTCCACCACCGGAAATGACGGTCAGTTTCAGTGCCAGCTCCTTTACCCGCATGATCCGCAGGGTCAGGTTCACAGCCTCCACATTGGTGGTGACCATTGCCACATCCACAGGTGCTCCGTCCTTATTGCAGAGGGTATATGCCAAGGATTCGTTGATGCTCTCATTCTTACCTTCCAGCTCCACACGAACCCGTGCTTCAGCAATCTGAGCGATCACCCGTGCCGGTCCGGAAATCTGGATCTCTTCATAGTCCAGGGCACAGTTTTCCTTGTCGGCAATAAAGCCCTCCGGCACTGTGCCTTCATAAACAGGCACCACGGGAACGGTCTTACTGACCCGCTCCTCCACCGTCAGCTTCACCGTATCCGGTTTGCGGCTTTGGGTGGTAATGGCGTTGTTAGGCACATCGCCGGGGTAGCTGACACTGTAAGGCAGGGAATGTTCTCCTGCCACGCCAATGGCAGCCACATTCACATACACAGTGATATTGCTGCTGTTCAGCTTATTCAGATCGGTACGGTTGCCTGCTAGCCGCAAGGTCACGGTGGGAAGCTCCTGGGTAGTGATCATCAGACCCCGCTCCTGAAGCATGCCCTCATTTTGCAGGACAACAGGGATATTGCTGTAGGTATCCTCCGACCCGGGGCTGACCACAGTGATCACATACAGCCACAGGCCGAAGGCGATAACAAGGGACAAAAGGGC
>JAGAMQ010000151.1 GCA_017624645.1 Oscillospiraceae bacterium | reverse complement strand
GGGACGGGAGATCTGCGATATGATGCTTGCCGTTCCCCGGGCATTTCACCGGGCAGATTATATCCCCTGCATTGCCTGGGGCAGAACAGCTTTGGAGATATCCGGCTGCCACACAAGGGACATTATCCGGCTGCAAGGCAGGCTGCAAAGCAGAATCTACACCAAGGTGACGGAGGAGGGGCTTCAGGAGCGCACCGCCTATGAGGTATCCGCCCTTTCCGCACTGCTTCCGGAGGATCCTCTTTAAGACGCAAAGCCGGGGACAGCATACGCCGTCCCCAAAGCCACACCGGGCGCTTGCGCTCCTTCGGCGATCAACACCCTACACACCATCTTATCCCCAACGGGTATTTATTGTGCAGGTTTTTCTTCCATTTTGAGAGTTCCTATGATAAAATCGAAGAAAGACACCGAGGAGAACTCTATATGGAACAAAAAGTACAATCCATTATCGATATTTTGAAGCAGTGCTATCCTGATGCCCCCTGCGCTCTTCACTACCAAACCGACTATCAGCTGATGATCGCGGTGCGGCTGTCCGCCCAATGCACCGATGCCCGTGTCAATCTGGTGACACCGGAATTATTCCGTACCTATCCCACTTTGGAGGCCTTGGCGGGGGCAGACGTTGCGGATATCGAAAGAATGATCCATTCCTGCGGCTTTTACCGACACAAGGCAAGAGACATCGTCCTGGCCTGTCAGGAGCTTTTGCAGAAGCACGGAGGAAAGGTTCCGGGCACTATGGAGGAGCTGCTGGCTCTGCCGGGAATCGGCAGGAAAACCGCCAATCTGCTTTTAGGAGATTTGTACGGTGTGCCGGGGAGTGTGGTCTGTGACACCCACTGTATCCGCATATGTGAGCGACTGGGTCTTTCCAAGGGAAAGGATCCGGAAAAGGTGGAAAAGCAGCTACGGAAGATCCTACCGGCAGAGGAAAGCTCGGATTTTTGCCACCGCATCGTTCTCTTTGGCAGAGAGATCTGTACCGCCAGAAATCCCAAGTGCGCTGAGTGCCCCCTTTCCCCCCTGTGTACAATTGTGAAATAAACATATTCCCCTCCTTGTCCGCATACCCTTTGGACAAGGAGGGGATACTTTTGCCCAGAAAACTGCCGATCTTTTATAACGCCTTGCTTTTGACCGGGGTGAATCTTCTGCTTCGCTTTGTTTCCACCTCCTTTCAGGTTTATCTCACCGGAAGGGTAGGTGCCGCAGGGATCGGACTACTGCAGCTGGTCTTAAGTGTGGGATCCATGGCAATGACTGCCGGTATGGCTGGGATCCGCACCGCCTCCATGTACTTAACCGCCGAAGAGCTGGGCAAGGGTCGCCCACAAAATGTGACCTGGGTCCTCTCTGCCTGCTTTTTATACAGCATTACCATCAGTTTTACGGTATCTACCGCCCTGCGGTTTTTGGCACCTCTGCTGGCAGAAAAATGGATCGGCGATCCAAGTGTGGAAGATGCCATCCGGCTATATGCCTGCTTTGTTCCTGTTTGCTGTCTGTGCGGTGTCATGGTGGGATATTTTACCGCCGCCAACCGCATCGGCACGCTTGCAGCAGTAGAGATCGCAGAGCAGGTCCTATACATGGCTGTGACCATGGGGGTTCTTTTGCTGTGGGCAGGAAACGATCCGGCAAAAGCCTGTCAAAGCGTGATTCTCGGCAGCGGCATCAGCAGCTGTATGACTTTAGGCGCTTTGACTTTACTCCGGCTCCGGGAACGCCCCAGGAACGCCCCGCCTTTTCCCATCCGCAAACGGCTATTGGAAACAGCCGTCCCCCTTGCTTTGGCAGATGATCTGCGCACGGGCATCTCTACCACGGAGAACCTCATGGTCCCCAAGCGACTGGCGCTGTTTTCCGGTGCCATAGACCCCCTTGCTGCTTTCGGAACAGTATGCGGGATGGTGTTTCCCGTACTGATGTTCCCTGCTGCCATTCTGTTTGGACTGGCAGAGCTTCTGATTCCGGAGCTTGCCCGCTGTCACGCCGCAGGCAGTCACCGCCGGACAGAATATCTCACAAGAAGAAGCCTTCGGCTGGCAATGCTGTACGGGTGCCTCTTTTGCGGTTTGGAGTATTTGCTGGCAGAGCCCCTTTGTACCGCATTATACCAGACTCCCGAGGCCGGGATACAGCTGCGCCGATATGCCTTGCTGATCCCCATACTGTACTGTGATGCCATTACCGATGCCATGACCAAAGGACTGGGGCAGCAAAAAGCCTGTGTCCGGTACAACATCCTTACCTCAGCCATGGATGTGGCTTTTTTGTATCTGCTGCTACCCAAATACGGTATGGGTGGCTATTTCTTCAGTTTTTTCATTACCCACCTTCTGAATTTTCTCCTAAGCTTACGCAGGCTACTCATCACCGCCAATATCACAGTCGGCGTAAAGCCTATTCTCTTTACAGGGCTTGCCACCGCTGCCGGAATCCTCATCTGCCGGATCATTGGCAGTCCGGTTGCCGCCGGGATCTGCTTTCCCGTGATCTATTTCAGTTTACTGGTTCTTCTGCAGGTGATCGGGATGGAGGATCTGGGTTGGCTGCGGGGTTTGGTGCTGCAAAAAAAGTGACCCCCGTTGGGCAGCACTTCATAAGGAAGTTCTGCCCAACGGGGTCACTT
>JAGAMQ010000150.1 GCA_017624645.1 Oscillospiraceae bacterium | reverse complement strand
TCTGTAAATACCTGAGGCTTGGAAGTAACCACATAAAGGGCAGCCTTCTTGGAAGGTGGAACGTTCATTTCTGCCCGGCGATTACGGATGGAACGGATAGCGTTCATAACAGATTCCATCAGATCCTCTTCCTCCTTAAAGGAAAGCTCCTGACGGTACTGAGGCCACTGCGCCACGATCAACGCATCCCCATCGTGGGGAAGTGTCTGCCAGATTTCTTCTGTTATGAAGGGCATGAAGGGATGCAGAAGGCGAAGCGTCTGATCCAATACATATACAAGAACCTGAAGTGCACATTCCTTCTGCGCTACATCCTCGCTGTACAGTCTTGCTTTTGTCAGCTCGATATACCAGTCGCAGTAGGTGTCCCAAAGGAAATCATACACTTTCTGAACAGCAACACCCAGTTCGTACTTTTCCAAATTCTCTGTGACTTCGGCGATCAGACGGTTCAGCTTGGAAAGAACCCACTTGTCTGCGGTGGTCAAAAGATTGCCCTCCGGCAGTGTGTTAACAGCATTGTCACCCAAATTCATCAGAACATAACGGCTGGCATTCCACAGTTTATTGGCAAAGTTACGCATTGCCTCGCAGCGCTCCACATAGAAACGCATATCGTTTCCGGGTGAGTTGCCGGTAACCATGTTCATACGCAGAGCGTCGCAGCCGTACTGCTCGATCATCTCCAAGGGATCAATGCCGTTACCCAAAGACTTGGACATCTTTCTGCCCTTATCGTCACGAACAAGACCATGGATCAGCACCGTGTGGAACGGTGTCTTTCCGGTGTGTTCACATCCGGAGAAGATCATTCTTGCTACCCAGAAGAAAATGATGTCGTAACCGGTAACAAGGACATCGGTGGGATAGAAATACTGCAGATCCTCAGTGTTTTCAGGCCAGCCAAGGGTTTCGAAAGGCCACAGGGCGGAACTGAACCAGGTGTCCAGCACATCAGGATCCCGATCAATCTTTGTACTGCCGCACTTTTCACACTTACAGGCATCCTCACGGGAGACAGTGATGTGACCGCAGTCGGCACAAGTCCACGCAGGGATCTGATGTCCCCACCACAGCTGACGGGAAATGCACCAATCCCGGACATTTTCCATCCAGTTAAGATATGTCTTGCTGAATCTGTCGGGGACGAACTTGGTTTCCCCGTCCTTAACCACACGGATAGCTTCCTCTGCCAAAGGCTTCATTTTTACAAACCACTGGGCAGAAATGATAGGCTCCACATCATTGTGGCAGCGATAGCAGGTTCCCACATTGTGGGAGTAATCCTCCACACGGACAAGATAGCCTTGTTCCTCGAGGTCGGCAACGATTGCTTTTCTTGCATCGTAGCGGTCCATTCCCTCGTACTTGCCGCCGTAGGCGTTCACAACGCCGTTGTCGTCAAGAACCCGGATCACCTCAAGATTGTGACGCAGGCCCACCTCAAAGTCGTTGGGGTCATGGGCAGGAGTCATCTTAACGCAGCCGGTACCAAAGTCCATTTCTGCATAATCATCGGCAACCACAGGGATCTGCTTGTTCACCAAAGGCAGAATCACGGTCTTACCGACGATGTTTGTATAGCGGGTATCATTGGGGTTGACGCACACACCGGTATCACCCAGCATGGTTTCGGGTCTTGTGGTGGCAACAACCACCTCTCCGGAACCGTCAGACAAGGGGTAGCGGATGTGCCACAGATGACCGGGCTTGTCCACATACTCCACTTCGGCATCTGACAGAGCGGTCACGCAATGAGGGCACCAGTTGATGATCCGGCTGCCTTTATAGATCAGGCCTTTTTCATAAAGGGAAACAAAGACTTCCCGGACCGCTTTGGAGCAGCCTTCATCCATTGTGAATCTGGCACGTTCCCAATCACAGGAGGCACCTAGCTTCTTCTGCTGTTCCACGATACGGTTGCCGTACTTATGCTTCCAGTCCCACACCCGCTCAAGGAACTTTTCTCTGCCCAGATCATAGCGGGTGAGACCCTCCTTGCGCAGCTCCTCCTCTACCTTGATCTGGGTGGCAATACCGGCGTGATCAACACCGGGCAGCCAAAGGGCGTTATAACCCTGCATCCGCTTAAAACGGATCAGGGTATCCTGCAGTGTTGCATCCATTGCATGACCCATATGCAACTGACCTGTCACATTGGGAGGGGGCATAACAATGGTAAAGGGCTTAGCATCCTTGTTGGTTCCGGGACGGAAATATCCATTTTCCTCCCACATTTTATAGATCTTGCTTTCCACCTGTTGGGGCTCATAAACCTTAGGCAGTTCTTTTGTCACGATCAAACACTCCTTTCAAAAAATAGAAACGCCCTGATCTAAACAGATCAGGGCGAAACAAACTTCCGCGGTACCACCTGAATTCCCGTTTCGGGCACTTCATTGGCTGTAACGGGCTGACCCGGGCCGTCCTACTACATTCAAACGGCCAGCTCAAAGGCGACAATTCCGACACTTCGCTGTATGCTCGCACCTACCGCACACTCTCTGAAGCGAATTGTGAAGAAAAACTCCTTATCCTTGCATTTAACATATAAAAATTAACATATTTTTAGGAATGTGTCAATAATGAAATTCGGGATATGCAACATTCCTTGACATCCCGGTGAAAGAAACATATAATGGTTAAGAATATAGTGAATGTGAGTTGATGGATTTGAAGCTGTCTATGGTAGTACCCTGCTATAATGAGGCGCTGTCTGTTGTCCCTTTTCTGGAAACTGTTTTGGCTGCCTTTGAAGGCTGCGGCTATGAATATGAACTGATATTTGTCAATGACGGCAGTACAGATGCTACCGGTCATCAGCTGCGAAAGCTATACGAGGATCAGACCTGCCCTATCAAGGTGGTTGAGTTGTCCCGGAATTTCGGCAAAGAGGCTGCTATCTATGCCGGTCTGCGTCATGCAGACGGAGCGTATATTTCGCTGATCGATGCAGATCTTCAGCAGCCCCCTGCCCTTGTGAGAGAAATGGTGGATATCTTAGATTGCAACCGCAGCTATGATGTAGTTGCCGCCTATCAGGACAAACGGAAGGAAAGCAAACTCCTCACATTCTTCAAAAACAGCTTTTATAAAACCATAAACCTCTTATCTGATGTCCATTTCCGGCATGATGCCAGTGATTTTCGTACTTTCCGTAGAAGTGTTGCCGAAAGTATCTTGACAATTGGAGAATATCACCGTTTTTCAAAAGGAATCTTCTCCTGGATCGGTTATGAAACCAGCTATATTCCCTATGTAGCTGCCCCCAGAGTCGGCGGCAGATCCAAATGGAGTTTCCGCAAGCTGTTTGGTTATGCAATTGACGGTATTGTCGGTTTCTCTATCAAGCCGCTGCGAATTGCCACTTTCCTTGGCTGTGTGACATCTTTTGCAGCATTTCTTTATCTTGTCTCTGTTTTTCTGGAAAAAATTTTCCGGGGCATCGATGTCCCCGGCTATGCTACACAGATTATTCTAATCCTGTTATTGGGTGGCATACAGCTTCTGTGCATCGGTATCATCGGAGAATATGTGGGCAGAATCTTTGAACAGAGTAAGCGGCGTCCTATCTATATTGAGAAGGATGTTTTGGATTATCATAAAAAGTAAAATTTTCGG
>JAGAMQ010000149.1 GCA_017624645.1 Oscillospiraceae bacterium | reverse complement strand
GGTGGCAAAGTATCTGCAGGAGACCGGCAAAAGCGGTACGGTGATCTATTATGGCTGTCCCGCAGAGGAAGGCGGCTCCGGTAAGACCTTTATGGCCCGGGACGGTGTGTTTGAGGGGCTGGACTGTGCCTTTTACTGGCATCCCGGCGGAGCGTTCCGGGTCAATCACGATTCCACTCTTGCTAATTTCGCGGTGGACTACCACTTCACCGGTATCAGTGCTCATGCGGCTGCTGCCCCCCATCGGGGCAGAAGCGCTTTGGACGCAGTGGAGCTGATGAATATTGGTGTGCAGTTCCTCCGGGAGCATGTGCTGCCCTCTACCCGGATCCACTATGCCATTACCGATGCCGGCGGCATTTCTCCCGGTGTGGTCCAGCCCAAGGCAACAGTGAGCTATCTGATCCGCGCCCCCAAGGTCAGCCAGGTGTCGGAGGTTTATGAGCGGGTGAACAACATCGCCCGGGGTGCTGCTCTGATGACCGATACCAAGGTGGAGATAGAATTCTGCAAGGCCTGCTCCGACCAGCGGGTGAATCAGAACATCAACGATGTGCTGCAGGCAAACCTGGAGGCGGTGCCCCTGCCGGAGCTGACCCAGGAGGATATCGATGGGATGCTCACTATCCGAAACGGTATTGAAGGGCTGAAACCCCTGCAGGAGGGACAGCCGCCTGTGGTTCATAAGGTGTCTCCCTTGGTCCGGGAGGTGACGGTGATGTCTGCATCCGGTGACTTGGGAGATGTGAGTTATCTGTGCCCCACTGGCGAGCTTGCCGTTGCCACGTGGTTCCGGGGTACCAGCGCCCATACATGGGAGGCAGTGGCACAGGGAAAGAGTGAGTGGGTACATAAGTGCATGCTCTTTGCCGGTAAGGTCCTGGCAGGTGCTGCCATTGACCTGCTTTGTGATCCGGAAAAACTGGAAAAGGCGAAGCAGGAGCATATGGACACCATGCCTGAAGGCGGCTACGTATGTCCCATCCCCGAGGATGTGCAGCCGCCCAAAACTTCAAAATAACAGATTCTCCCAAAAAAGGAACGGCATATGCCGTTTCTTTTTTTTATGGGGCTGCATAATTATTGTAGTATAGGATAAATTATCCTTTTGAGGCAAATACATACAGAAAGTAGGCGGTAAAATAATAGTAGATATCTACAAAAGGAGAAGCACAAAAATGTGTAAAATTAACAAAATTTGAGACAGGACGAAATCGTTGGTTTTTTGATAGAAAATCGTTAGTAATTACTGGGGATTTCTATTACAATGATACAGTCAATATAGTATACCCTTACCATGGGAGCGGAGGCTCCCGAACTTTAGGAAAGGAGATTTTTGTGTATGAAACAAGAATCGACAAAGAAAAACAATAAGTTGTTTCTTTGGATCGGCATTGCTGCAGTTTTGGTAGCTGTGGGCGTGTTGCTGGCTGTGTTTCTGCCCGGTCTGCTGGGCGGAGAAGGCGGCCAGGATACCACTGCATCCAAGGTCTACTGGAACGCAGACCGTTTGAGCAATGTGGATCCGGAAACCGGACTGTCTTCCCGCGTGCCGGGTGAGGACGGTCTGTACCACATCCTTTTTGCCGTAGACGGTGAGCAGGTTGAGCTCGCCTGTGCGGACAAAAAGCTTGTCAACAAGCTGGACCTGAATCAGCTGATGGGTCTGGTGTTTGATGACAATGGCCATATCATCGATATGATCAGTATCGATGAGTTGGTAGGTAAGGTGGTCAAGAATGTCTTCGTCCAGAAGGTTTCTGACGATGGCTTTGCCACCAACTCCTCCGCTGCCCTGAACGGCATGGAGGTCAAGTATAAGTACAATGAGCAGACCAAGATCTACGACGTGTCCGACAGGGCAGAGAAGATCGGTGAGGTCGGCGAGCTGGCGGTTATGGACAAGGTCACCGTCCTTCAGGACGAAGAGGGTAATGTGACCCATGTCTTCATCGTGGAAGCTGCCTTGGAGTCCCGTGTGTACTGGAGAACCAGTGCCCAGCGGTATGACTACACTGCCAAGAAGAGCACCCGGCTGCCCGATGCCGACGGCTACTATACATACGAGTTCTTTGTGGACGGTCAGTATGTGACCCTGCGTACCAACAGAATGGACTGCGTGGATGCCATCGATGGCTTCGATTCCAACCTCTGCGCTATGGGTCTTGTGTTTGACGACAACGGCATGATCGTGGACGTGTTCTCCGCTGCCCGTGCCGCAAAGGGTACGACGGTATCCAGCAACTGGGTCGTTATGTCTGTGAACGGCGACAGCTTCAGTGTGGAAGCACTCACCGGCTCCAATCAGGGCAAAACCTATGAGGGCTTTGTCACTGAGAACACCAAGATCTACGATATGACCGGCACTTCCGACAAGCTGGGTGTTGAGACCACTATTCGGGAGCAGGATGCTATCCTTGCCTACGCCAGTGCCGAAGGCGAGTTGCTGTATGTGTTTGTTACCAAGCGTATCGTGGATGCACCTGTGTATTTGCTGATGAACCGCAGCTACAGCTCTGCTAAGGGAGAGACCAACCAGGTACCTGATGAGGATGGATGGTATGTCTTCGATGTGGTGGCAGGCACCAAGCGGTTCAAAGTGCGCACCAAGGATAGAACCATTGCTAACGCGGTCCACGCCCCTGCAAATCAGATGGTGGGCCTGCGTCTTGAGGGCGATGTAGTAGTAGGCGTTTATAACGCTACCAATGTCACTGGTGGTAAGACCTACGGATCCTACCATTATGTGAACTCTATCAATGGTCCTATCATCGCCAGCTCTTATTACAACGGCAGCTCTGCCTCTACCGGTGTGCTTGCAGAGGACTGCAAGGTCTACCTGGTGGGCTATAACGGCACGGCTCCGTACAAGGAGACTACCCTGCAGGTGGATGACCGCATTTTGGCCCTGACCAATGTCAAGGGTGAGATCTCTCTCATCTATGTGTACCAGCGGAATCTGAAGCTGCCGGTTTACTGGAACACCGACGGAAGAAAGTATTCTGCTGCAAAGGAGGAGACCACCCGTGTCCCCGACGAAGAGGGTTACTATGTCTACAATATGACCACCGGCGGCAAGCGTCCGGTGAAGCTGAAGACCAAGGATAAGAAGATCGCCAACTGGCTGGATAAGCAGGCACTGACCTGCTATGCCCTGAAGGTGGACAGCAACGGCATCATCAAGGAAGCCTACAGCGCTCCGGCCGGTGTGGGCGGCCAGAGTATTGCCTCCTGGTATGTGATCACCAGCATCAACGGCAATCGCGTGGAGACCCAAAGCTCCTCCGGTACTGTGTCAACCTTTGACCTGACTTCCGATTACAAGTGCTACAATATTTCCACGGCAGGTGCATGGGAGTTCAGGGGCGAGAAGACTACCCCCAAGGTAGGCGACAAGGTCCATGGTTTCACCAACAGAGCCGGAAAGAACTCAGCCGGAATGTACGAAGTGCCGCTGCTGTATGTCGTGGGCCGTGAGAACAAGAATTATGTGGTGGGCTGGAAGGTGGACCGGAAGTACTCCTCTGCCAACAAAGAAACCACCCGTGTGCCCGATGCTGATGGTTACTATGTATACCAGATGGCAGTAAAGGGGGAGATCAAGACCTACAAGACAAAGGACAAAGAGGTTGCCGACTTCATGGATAGCCAGTCTGTTGCGGTGGCTATGAATGTGAAGAACGGAATCATTATCCGTGCATATACCGTTGGCGGCACCAATGAATACGGTTCTTCCAACAAGGGTAGCTGGTACACCATCATGAAGATTGATGGTAACAAGGTCTACACCCAAAGTTCGTCTGGCAAGGAAGACGTACTGGTTATGGAAAAGAAGTATGAGTGCTACGATGTCAGCTTCCATAATGATCAGTTCGGTGCCAAGGCCAAGTTTAAGGTAGGCGACAAGATCCATGCCTACTACAATCAGGAAGAGACCGGCGTCGTCTTGATGTATATTGTCAATGCCTATGTCCGGCAAACCGAAGTCTCCAAGCCCTGCCCCCACTGCGGCGAGACGGTGCTCTGGTCTGCCTTTGGCGGTACTGTGGGCAACGGTCACTACTATCTGGCTGAGGACCGGGAGGCCGGTCAGATCTCCATCGGCGAAGATGCAAATGGTAATCCCTATGACTTTGTTCTGGATATGAACGGCTACGACTTCAACTGCACCGGTAAGGCATTCCTGGTGTGGAAGAACTCCAAGGTCTACATCTATGACAGCACCGGCTATGACTTCACCGTCACTGCCAAGGGTCCCAAGAATTCTTATCACAGCGGTGTCATCCAGATGATGGCAGGCGAGCTGACCCTTATCGGCGGCAACTATGTCTTCGACGATTCCAACGAAGTCGTCGTGCAGGGCGGCGTTATGTCCATCATGGATCCCAAGGCTGTGGTCAACGCCACCGGTGTCGACTTTGTGGGCGGTACCCTTGTGGAGCATCAGCCTGCAGAGGGCACTTCCAAGAAGCCCAATGTGGGCGGAACCATCGCTATGACTTCCGGTACTGCAAACTTTAAGGATTGTACCTTCACCGGCGGCGTCAACCCCACCGGCAACGGCGGTAACCTGTATGTTTCCGGCAAAGCCACCTTTGACGGCTGTACCATCACCGGTGGTAAGGCTGTCCGCGGCGGTGCAATCGCAATTCTCGATTCTAAAACCAATGTTACCATGACCAACACTGTAGTCACCGGCGGCAAGGCTGCTTCCGGCGGCGGTGTATTTGTGTACAAAGCTACGGCTACCTTTGGTGAGGGTAATAAGTTCTATGGCAATACTCTGGAAAATGGCAAGACTCCTGAGAACCTCTGGGTCAGCGGCGACAGCGCCAATGTTACTTTGGACGGCGTACAGATTCCCGGCGGCGCTCAGTATGCATCCGGCGCAATGACGATCTCCGGTAACACCGTGATCGACAGCACCGGCAGCGATGCTCTCTTCGGCCTGAAGATCACCAACGGCAGCCTGCTTAATGTGGGCAAGCTGGGCGATCAGGCAAAGATCGGCATCACTGCATCTGGCGTATTCACCAAGGATGGCGACATTGTCACCCTTACCGACTATGTTAACAGCGGCAAGCTGTTCGCAGATGACGGTATTTCCCCCATCGTTGCTAAGGTTAACGCTCTGTCTATGGGCATCATCCGCTGCATCAACGGCCATACCGATCATACCGGTATCGATTGCGACGAGCCTATCGTTTCCTGGAAGTACTGGAACCAGAAAAATGCCGAAGCGGCAAGCTCCAGCTATGTGGGTATTGAGGATGTCTACAAGCAGAAGATGACCGGTACCGGCAACTGGATCCTGATCGATGATCTGACCCTGACCGAACAGCGTACCACCGGTAACGGTACTCTGCGCATCGACCTGAACGGTCACACCATTACCCGTGTGGTGGGCAGCTCTGCTACCACCAACAATGCCCGTGCTTTCTATGTCTACGATGCCAAAACCGGCGAAAAGGACGACGGCATTACCCCCACTCTGGCCATCACCGACCTGTCCACCGAGGGCGAGGCAGGCTCTGTGAAGCTTCAGCACGAAGAGGGTGTCACCACTCTTGCAACCGGCGCACTGGTCTATGCCGGCAACGGCCCCTTCACTCTGGCAGGCCGTGCTGTGCTGGATGGCTCCAATCTTTCCGCCATTGCTGTCTATGCCGTGAAGGATGTCACCATGTACGGTGGCACTGTTAAGGGTGGCACCAACGACGCTCTGCGGATCAACAAGAATTCCGCTAATGTAGCTCTGAAGGGCGATGTCAAGATCGAGGGCATTGCTAACCTGAAGGACTTCGAAACTGCCACTATTGAAGGCAATGTGCAGATCGAAAATCTGATGATTCCTGAAGGCAAGAAGATCACCCTGGGCCAGCTGGGCGACAATGCAAAGCTGACCGTAAACGCTTTTGGTACATTCACTACCGAAGGTGATGCTGCTGTCCTGCAGAGCTATCTGGACAACAACCTGATCGAAATAGCTGACAATGAAAAGACATTGACTGTGAAGGACAATGCTCTGAGTGTTGTAGAGACCACTCTGTACCGCTGTCTGAACGGTCACGAGGATCACGAGGGTGAGGACTGCACCTTGGAGATCCTTGAGTGGAAGAAGTGGAAGGAAAAGAATTCCTTGCCTGCTACCGGCAACTGGATCCTCGCTGAGGATGTGACCCTTACCAGCGCAAAGGTTACCACCGGAGATCTGCGGATCGACCTGAACGGTCATAACATCATCCGCAATATTACCGCTGCCGGTTTAGCGAACATCCGCGTGTTTACTCTGAATGGCGCTACCCATACCTTGGCCATTACTGACCTGTCCACTGAGGGCGAGGCCGGTACTGTAGGCGTCAGCTTTGCACAGGGTGTGCAGCCCTATGCAGCAAGAGAGGGTGTTGCAGCGTTTGTCTACAATGGTTCCTTCATTTTGGCTGGTCGTGCCGTATTGGACGGCTCCAATGTGAGCACCACTGCCACCAGCGGCGGCGCAACTGTGCAGGTCAACAATGCAGGCGAAAGCTTCATCATGTACGGCGGCACGATCAAGGGCGTGGAGGCTACCGGCACCAGATCCAGCGCCATCCACAGCTATGGCGGCTCCAACATCGCCATCCACGGCGGTTTGATCACCTCTGAGGGTACCGATGAGCTGGCAGTCTATGAGGGCGGCAACTTCACCATGGACGGCGGCAAGATCGTTGGTGGCCTGCAGTCTGGTACTGCAGACGTCACCTCCGGTGATGTAGCCTTGGGCGGTACTGCCGAGATCACCGGCGGTGTCAAGCTCATGGGCTGCACCAGTGCAACCCTGGCCGGTGCTCCCAAGATCGATGTTCTGGAGAACACCAGCGGCAAGCTGCTGAATGTTACCGGCATCACTGGCGGCATGGTCTTTGTTAAGGGTAACGGCGTGTTCACCACCGACTTCCCCAGCACCGATGCTGCCAATGCTGCAACCGCGTTCATCAAGGCTGCGGAAAGCGGCAAGACTGTAACTGCCAGCGGTTTGGCTCTGACTGTGGAGCAGAATCAGCAGACCTCCACGCTCACCGGCATCACTGTTACCGCTCCCACTAAGACCGAGTACGAGATCGGTGAGACGTTGGATCTCAGCGGCATGGTCGTTACCGGTCAGTACGACGACAGTTCCAACGCTCCCATCGCTGGGGGCTATCAGGTCACCGGATTTGATTCCCAGACCGCTGGCCAGAAGACCGTCACCGTTTCCTACGAGGGCTTCACCGCTAACTTCATTGTGACGGTCAACGAGACCACCAGCAACAAGTACTGCATCAACGGTCACACCATCCACGAAGGCGAAACTGCCAACTGCCCCGAGGAGATCGTGACCTGGGAAAAGTGGACTGAGACGAGCAGCCTGCCTTCTTCCGGCAACGTGATCCTCACTGAGAACGTGACCCTTACCAGCGCCAGAGCGACCGGCGGACACCTGCGGATCGACCTGAACGGTCATAATATCACCCGCAATATTACCGCTGCCGATGCAGCTAACATCCGCGTGTTCACTCTGGACGGCGATGCCGAGAGTTTGTCTATTACTGACCTGTCCACCCAGGGCGAGGCTGGTACTGTAGGCGTCAGCTTTGCACAAGGTGTGAATCCTTACCTGAAGCACTA
Organism: Oscillospiraceae bacterium; assembly: GCA_017624645.1. Taxonomy (GTDB): domain Bacteria; phylum Bacillota; class Clostridia; order Oscillospirales; family Oscillospiraceae; genus Faecousia. The sequence goes on along the minus strand of JAGAMQ010000149.1, from coordinate 696 downwards.
TGGTGTTGCAGCGTATGTTTACAAGGGCACCCTTAAGCTGGCCGGACGCGCAGTACTGGATGGCTCCAGTGTGAGCACCACTGCCACCACCGGCGGCGCAACTGTGCAGCTTGAAGGTGCCAACAGGACCTTCATCATGTACGGCGGCACGATCAAGGGTCTGGCGTCTACCAGCACCAGATCCAGCGCGCTCCACGGCATGCCCAGCTCCAGCATCACCATCCACGGCGGTGAGATCACCTCCCAGGGCACCGATGAGCTGGCAGCCTTTGGCGGCGGCAACTTCACCATGGACGGCGGCAAGATCGTGGGCGGTCTGCAGCTGGCTACAGCTACCACTGCCACAGGCGTGATCAATCTGGGCGGTACTGCCGAAATTACCGGCGGTGTTAAGATTGTGGGCTGCACCAGTGCAACCCTGGCCGGTGCTCCCAAGATCGATGTTCTGGAGAACACCAGCGGCAAGCTGCTGAATGTTACCGGCATCACCGGTGGCAATGTCGCTGTTAAGGCTAGCGGCGTGTTCACTACCGACTTTGCCAATGCTACTGCAGCAGAAGCTGCTACCGCATTCATTAGTGCTGCGGAGAGCGGCAAGGTAGTAACTGCCAGCGGCGCTGCCCTGCAGATCACCGATGCAAGTGATATGATCCACTGCATCAACGGTCATGCCAGCCATGATGCGGATCCCGATTG
>JAGAMQ010000148.1 GCA_017624645.1 Oscillospiraceae bacterium | reverse complement strand
ATGGGACGGAGGGCGAAGCATTCCTTGGTCTCATCATAAGGATCGCCAAGGATAAACATTCCGTCAAGGTAGTGATCCCAGTGGCCGGAGATCTTATACAGGTCACTCTTGGCCATCAGAGGGGTCTTGGTCAGCAGATAGCCCCGCTTCTGCTCCTCGTCCTCTACCCAACGCTGCAGAGTCTGAATGACCCGGGCACCCTTGGGCAGCAGGATGGGCAGACCCTGACCGATCTCCTCCACGGTGGTGAAGAATTCCAGCTCACGGCCCAGCTTGTTGTGATCCCGCTTCAGAGCCTCGGCCTGTTGCTCCAGATAAGCATCCAGCTCGTCCTTGCTGGGGAAGCCGATGCCGTAGATCCGCTGCAGCATTTTCCGGTTGGAATCGCCCCGCCAGTAGGCACCGCAGCTCTTGGTCAGCTTGAAACCGTTGTGACGGACTCTGCCGGTGTGATCCAGATGGGGGCCGGCACACAGGTCGGTGAACTCACCCTGAGTGTAGAAGCTGATAACGGCGTCTTCGGGCAGATCCTGGATCAGCTCCACCTTGTAAGGTTCGTTGAGGGACTCCATGTAAGCGATGGCCTCGGCACGAGGTTTCTCGCTGCGCTCCAGACGGATGCGCTCCTTGCAGATCTTCTTCATCTCTGCTTCGATCTGGGTCAGATGCTCAGGAGTGAAGGAGAAGGGAGCATCGAAGTCGTAGTACCAGCCCTCGTCAATGGCGGGGCCGATGGCAAGCTGCACCTCGGGCCACAGACGCTTCACGGCCTGCGCCATGATGTGAGAGCAGGTGTGCCAGAAGGTCTTACGGTATTCGGGGTTTTCAAAGGTGTACAAAGTTTCTTCGGACATGTTTTTTCCTCCTTAAAGATTGGGGAAGGGATAAAAATACCCACCCCTGATAATTCAGGGGTGGGATACAAAGTATTCCACGGTTCCACCCTGGTTACGGCAAAAGCCGTCACTCATTGACGCGGTAACGGGCGCACCCGGCAGACCATTTCCGGTCCGCGGCTCGGAAGGGGTAGATACGGCGCAGGGGTGCAGAGCCCTCTCACCGGGCAGGCTCCTCTCTGAGCATCTTTCGCAGTACCTGTGGCTTCGTCGCAGCCATTTACAAGAGGGATGATACCATAAAATAATAGAATTGTCAATAAGGGCAAAGTAGGGGGCGGGTGGAGGAAAGAACGGAAAATTCACTGGAAATTTCCTGTGCCGGGGAGGAAAAATGCCCCAGAAAACAGCTTAAATGGTTTACCATAACAAAAATAAAGGGCGCTGTAGTGGAAAGTAACATAATTCTGATAATTATGTCAACGAATGTAACCAAATCCACAAGGGGTTGTGGCCCTTTGGGGGTGTATTTGGTATATTTTGGATAAAGGTTAACATAATTTTTTTGGCATTTTAAGCCAAAAAGTTGTCAATAACCGGAGTTTGAAAGGAAAAGCTTGACTTTTTCAAAATATTTGTTATAATGAACAAGCGTCCCGAAAGGGGCTGTACTTTTGTAACCGATTGATACCGTTTTGTACGAACGGTGAGCGACCCTCATTTTTGAGGAAGGAGGTTCTAACTATGCGAGTTTATACTCCTATAATCACAGAGACAAAAAAGCGGATTGTCCGGATCGTGGCACTGCTGCTGCCGCTGATCGTTTTGCTGCCGCTGCTGTCCCAGCCTGCCTTTGCGCAGACCACCTATGTGATCACCGATGGTGAAGAGGTCACCGTACATAAGACCTTTGAAACCAATCCCGTGCATGTGCTGGACGAAGCCGGTCTGTCCCTGGACGCTGACGACCTGTACACAACCCAACCCGGTGACGGCGTATCCGAGATCACCGTGCAGCGGGGACAGGAGATCACTATTTCCAACTGCGGCGAACCTATGGTAGTCACAAGCTATGGCGAAACGCTGGAGGCGCTTTTCAACCGTCTGGGCATCCCTGTATATGACCATTATCAGGTGTCCCTGCCTTTGGATACCCAGACCTTCGACGGTATGGAGGTCACAGTCCAGAGTGTTGTGGAAATGGAGCAGACCTATACCCAGGAGCTGCCCTTTGAGACCACCTACTGCAACGATCCCAACCTGCCCGAGGGCCAGGAGGAGCTGGTGCAGGAGGGCGTTTCCGGACAGGTTTCCTACCGGGCCAATGTGGTCTATGTCAACTCCCAGGAGCAGAGCCGTACAGTTCTGGAGGAAAAGGTGATCCAGCAGCCCGTAAAGGAGATCATTCGTGTGGGTACCGGCACCGGTGAACCTACCGGTTCTCCTGCCATCGGCGACGGTGTGATTATCACCGCTGAGGGTGAGGTCCTGACCTACAGCCGCGCCGACCAGTTTAAGGCAACAGCCTATACTCATACCGATGCAGGCTGTAATATGACCACTGCCACCGGTACCACTGTGCGTGTGGGCACTGTGGCTGTGGATCCCAAGGTGATTCCCTACGGCACCCGGATGTTTATCGTCACCAACGACGGTAAGTACATTTACGGTGTGGGTACTGCGGAGGATTGCGGCGGCGCCATCAAGGGCAACCGTCTGGATCTGTATTTCCCCACGGATCCCGAATGTCGGTCATTCGGCATCCGTAACTGCACGGTCTATTTCCTTGAGTGATAAACAAATTCATTGAAATATCGCCTCTTTTTTGCTATAATGGCTGCAAACGCGGCCGTGGGCAGAAAAGGGGCGATTTTTTATGATCGATGTATGTGATATTCAGGTGATGAAGCCGCTGCTGCAGCAGCACGGTTTCCATTTCTCCAAAGCGAAGGGACAGAATTTTCTCACAGCACGGTGGGTGCCGGAGCGAATTGCTGAGGAGGCGGGGGTAGATGCTTCTGCCGGCGTGCTGGAGATCGGACCTGGCATCGGTCCGCTGACCCAGCAGCTCGCCCTCCGGGCCTCCAAGGTCTGCGCCGTGGAGGTAGATCACCGGCTGAAGCCCTTGCTTGCCCAGACTGTGGGGGAGTTTTCCAATTTGGAGATCCTGTGGGAGGATGTTCTGAGGTTGGATGTGCCTGCTTTGGTGGCAGAGAAATTCCCCGGCCTGCGGCCTATGGCCTGTGCCAACCTGCCTTACTATATTACCTCTCCCATCCTCACGGCGCTGCTGGAAGCGGAGTGTTTCGATTCTGTCACCGTTATGGTACAGAAGGAGGTGGCACAGCGCATTGCCGCAAAACCCGGCTCAGCAGACTACAGCGCATTCTCCATCTTCTGCCAGTATTATGCCCGGCCGGAGATCCTCTTTGACGTGCCTGCCGGATGCTTCATGCCCCAGCCCAAGGTAACCTCTGCGGTGATCCAACTGAAGGTGCGAAAAGAACGCCCGTGGCAGATCGATGATCCGGAAATTTTCTTCCGGACGGTCCGGGCAAGCTTTGCTATGCGCCGTAAGACCTTGCAGAACGGTCTGGCTTCCGGATTCCCGGAATTGGGAAAGACCGGGGCAGGGGAGGTCATTGCCGCCTGCGGACTGGAGCCGGGGGTGCGGGGGGAAAAGTTGGATATTGCGCAGTTTGCCGCCGTATCCAATGAGATCCTGAGGAGAAAGCGCCATGTATGAGATTCTGCTCATCGATCTGGATGATACGGTACTGGACTTTCACAGGACAGAGCAGGATGCCCTGTGTGCTACATTGACCGCAGCGGGAATCACACCCACCGTGGAGATCTGCCGTCTGTTCAGCCGGATCAATGATGCCCATTGGAAACGCCTGGAAAAAGGGGAGATCACCCGCCAGCAGGTGCTTTTCGGCAGATTCCGGGAACTGTTCGATACCCTCTGCGTGTCGGGAGAAACGAAACCCATCGCTGTAGCCTATATGGAAAATCTGGCGGCAGGCCATGTATACCTGCCCGGTGCGGAGGAAGCGCTGGTACAGCTGAAAAAGAAATACCGGCTGTATCTGGTGAGCAACGGCACTGCCTCAGTGCAGCACCGGAGGCTGAAGGAGTCCGGTGCGGTTTCCTATTTTGACGATGTGTTTATTTCTCAGGAGATCGGAGTGAACAAGCCGGCAAAGGAATTTTTTGATGCATGCTTTGCCCGGATCCCGGAGTTTGTTCCGTCAAAAACGCTGATTGTTGGCGACAGCTTAAGCTCGGATATCCGAGGCGGACAAAATGCGGGGATCGCCACCTGCTGGATCAATCCTGCTCATAAAGAGTGTACCCTGCCCAGCCCTCCTGACTATGAGATCGAAGCCCTTTCCCAGCTTCCGGCGATGCTGGAAAACCTGTAAATAGCAAACGCACAATGCCACTGGGGCATTGTGCGTTTTAATATGAATTTTCCTTACAGCCGAACCAAAACCGGCAGCCGCAAAGTCATTTCTGATTCTGTCACACTGCAGTCCATGGCAAGAACTGTGACACCGGCAGCTGCCGCATCCCGAAGCGCCTGCCCGAAAGCCGGATCGGTGTGGTCGTTGGGGTGCAGGTATTTCACATCCGCCATCTGGATCACAAACAGCACATATGCGCCGTATCCCTCCCGGACAGCCCGGGTAAGCTTCTGCAGATGCCGGACCCCCCGGGTGGTGGGGGCATCGGGGAAAGCGCATACTCCGTCTTCTTCCAAGGTAACTCCCTTGACCTCCAAAAAACACGGCTTTCCGTCTTTTATAAAAGAGAAATCAAACCGGGAATCTCCGAAAAAGGTTTCTGCTTTCAATTGGTCTACAGACCCAAGTCCCCCGTCTTTCAGCCATTCTCCCACAGCGGCATTGGGCGCCTGGGAATCCATGTTGATCAGCCGCGACCCCTTTTGGACAGCGATAAGGTCAAACCGGGTCTTGCGCTGGGGGTTGCGGCTTGGCTGGCAGTAGACAAGAGCGCCGGGATGCAGCAGTTCTTTGCACCTGCCGGTGTTTTTTACATGGCAGATCTCTTCTTTGCCGTCAATTTCCACATGGGCGATAAACCGGTTGGGTCGGCGTAAAAAATGACCCGATACTATGGTGTTGTATTTCAATGAACCCACTCCTTTTGTTTCAGTATAGCAAAAGGCGTGGGTTGTGGCAAGGGGGCGGTATCAGGAAAAATGTCCCGTAAAATGCTTGGCCCGATTGGATGATACGGAACCTTGCAGTTATGTTCCTTCGAGACCCTCCGTCGAACCCAAAAAGACACCATCCAAGTGGGTGGTTTGGAGACTACAGGACTCGATAAGCATTTTCGCCTTTGGCGAAAATAGAGGTAGACACCAGTGTTTGCACTGGTGTCAGCAAGGCTCCACCGGAGCCTTGCACTGCTATGGGTTCGAGTCCCTTCTTGGCAAATAAAAAAGCAGACCACTCGGTGAGTGGTCTGTTTTTTTGGTGGACACATACTAGTTAAATTCGAACTTAAAACAGATTCAATTTCTTGTAGGGTCAAGGTCTCGGTTCCGTCCTTATAGTTGTAGGTGAGGACTAACTTATCGTCATATACGAAGACAGCATTCACGAAGGTATCGATGATTTCCTTTCTGTAATCGAGATCGTTGATATTGCCGTACTTGTACTTGCTGATCCATTCCACGATTTCTTCTTTGGTGAACTTGCGCCGCTCCAACTGCAGTTGCAAGATGCTGGTTTTCAAAGTGTCCCGTTGGTTCTCTAAATCTTCCAAGCACTCCTTAGTGGTTTCGGTGATGATGCCTTGGCGGATCGCCTTCATCACATTCCGAATCTCTGCTTCACATTGCTGCAGCTGTTGCTTCAGCACGGGAGTCATAGTATCACCTTGCTCCTGCATAATTAGGATGGCATCTGCAATGCGGTCGATTGCTTCATCGGTCAGCACCTTGGTGACAGTCAGTTTTACAACAACCTCTTCAATCCAGTGCTTCTTGATTGCTTTCTTTTTACACCCAAGCCGCCGCTTGGCACCGCTGCATTTGTAGTAGTGGTAGACGATGCCTTTGCAACCTTTGCCGCTTTCACCGGCCATCAGCCGCCCACAATCGCCACAATATAGCTTTGTGGTAAGCAGGTATTCCTCTTCCGCTTTCGCCCGTGCCGGGGCTTTCTTGTTTGCTGCCATACGCATTTGCACCCTTTCAAATAATTCTTTGTCAATGATCGCCGGAATGCCATCCGGGGTAATGATATCGCCATACTTATATTCACCGATGTACTTACGGTTCTTGAGCAGATTACTCAAGCTACTGACAGAGTAAGGGTTACCACGATTAGACCGGATACCCCGTGCCTCCAAATCTCTTTTGATATCGCTGATTCT
>JAGAMQ010000147.1 GCA_017624645.1 Oscillospiraceae bacterium | reverse complement strand
TCCCAGGAGCTGACCTGTACCGTCAGCTGGGGATGGTGGCGGTTGCCCGGGAGGATCGGCTCCCTACGGGGTCGACTCAGGGCCTTGGGCTCCCATCTTGCCCGCTGGGCAGTGAGCAGATTCAAAGCATCCCGGCGCAGAGCGTTGATGGCGGCGGCAGACAGGGTCAGTCCCGGTTCCACATGGGTCTGCACCCGGGTACAGTAGTAGGGCGTACCGCCGGTCTTTTGCAGACGGGCAGACAGCACCTCCTCTGTCAGCTCTGCCACTCGTGCCTCCTCGGGGACAGGTCCATGGAGGGTGCATTGCCGTCCCTCCGGGTCTGTCACCGTAAGTGTAGAGCGGGTGGGGGTGATCAGAGCATCCATGGTGATGGGCACCAAGGGGTTTTCCGTGGCCTCATAGGTTTGGCGCATGGATCTGTAAAAGGCGTTATCCTCTTGGTTTTCCTCCCGGACACCGAACATATCCTGTCCGATCCTGCCGGTATAGTAACCGTCGGTAAAGCCCTGACGGTTAAAGGCGGACATAAGGGTCTTTTGCATCTGAGGGGTGACGTTGCCCTGATCCCGGGCAGAACGGTACACCCCGGTGACCGCAGCCACATACTCCGGGCGCTTCATCCGTCCCTCCAGCTTCACGGAAGCCACACCCATGTCCTCCAATGCCCGGAGGTAGTGGACAAGGCAGTTGTCCTTTAGGCTTAAGGGATGGCGGTTTTGCCAGCGACCGTAGCCGTAGCTCTGACGGCAGGGCTGGGCGCAGCGGCCCCGGTTGCCGGAGCGGCCTCCGATGGCGGCAGAGAGGTAGCACTGACCGGAATAGCCCATGCACAAAGCGCCGTGGCCGAACACTTCGATCTCAATGGGGGAATTGGCGGTGATATAGCGGATCTCTTCCCGGCTCAGTTCCCGGGCCAGGACCACCCGGCTTAATCCCCATGCGGCGCAAAGCAGCACGCCGGGCAGGGAGTGGATGCTCATTTGGGTGGAGCCGTGTAGGGGAATGTGGGGGGCGATCTGCCGGCAAAGCTGCACCACACCCAGATCCTGCACGATAAAGGCGTCCACACCGCTTTGGGCGGCGTGGCGAATCAGGTTGGCAAGCTCTGGCATTTCCCGGTCGGAAACCAGGGTGTTCACCGTCAGGTGGACCTGCACGCCTCGGATATGACAGTATTTCACCGCCTCCACAAGATTCTGGGGGGTAAAGTTTTTGGCACTTTGTCGGGCATTGAACTGACCGCAGCCAAGATAAACCGCATTGGCACCGTTCTGTACGGCGGCGCGCAGAGCCTCCATGGACCCTGCCGGGGCTAAAATTTCCAGCATATCTCTTTTGTCTCCAAATGCATTAGGTATAATTGTACACATTATAACACAAATCCTCCGGGAGTGCTACCCCGGAGGACAAAAATTCACAAAATTTATACCGCCCCCGGGTCAGTTCCGTAGGCCAAGGACAGGATGGCCTGTCCCACCAGCTGGGCTGCCAGCAGCGCCTCCTGCCGGGTGTTTCCCGCCGACCCCATCTCCAAAAGCAGCGAAGCGTCGGTCAGATCCTGATTGAACCGTTGAGGACGGAAGCTGATATCCCGGCAAAGTCCCGGATTTTCCTTTTCCAGCTGGGCATGAAGCTTTACCGCAAGGGCCATGTTTTCCTCCCAATCCGGATGGGACAACCCGTTTGCGTCCGTACCTACCACCAGCATTACCTGTGCGGCGGTGCCGTCTTTGGTGGAAAGGGTATAGCGCTTTTGCTTGCCATCGACACCTGCCACGGAATCCCGGTGAATGTCCAGCACCATCCGGATGGAGGGGTACTCCTGCAGATATTTCCGGATGCTCTCCCGACTGTGACTGTAGGAGCCGGTGTAGGAGGGATGGTCGTGCATGGTGGTGTCATGGATCACCCCGATACCCCCCTCCTCAAGGACTTTTTTCAGGTGGGCACCTACAGATACTACATTGTAGTTGGTGTCGGTGGTGCGGTAGCGGGAGGATTCTTCATATTCCTCGGTTTTTTCATAGCTTTCCGTGCCGTGGGTGTGGACGATGAGTACCGCAGGCCCTTCCTGGGTCAGATCCCATGTCAGGGGCTTTGCCAGCAGGGATTTGGGGTCTGCGGAATAGCCGCAGGTGTTGTTTACCGAAACCAGTGCCGCATCCCCGGCAGAAAAGACAGCTTTAGAGGGAGCTTCCTGTTCCGGTTGGGTCGCCGTTTGGGTGGGGACTGTGGTTTCCTCCGGCGTTTCCGGCTGGGTAGGGGCAGTTTCTGCCGGGGGACGGGGTCTGACCACTCTGCCGGTTTCCAAAAACAGCACCGCCGCCACCGCTTCCGGCTTTACCAGCACCTCCATAAGTTTTGCCGGCAGCCCTGTGCTTATGAGCCGCAGCACCACTGCCAGCACGATGGCAAGAGCCCCGGTGCGCAGCGCCTTTTGTTCCAAATTCATAGCCGTCCTCCTTTGAAAAAACAATGCGGTGCCGAAGCACCGCATCTTTCTTTATTGGGTCGGCTTCCGCCATTTGGGTCGTGTCCGCAGCTCCTGCCGCAGCTTCTGGAAAAATTTCTGCATCAGTGCCCGGACTTCCTCTTCCCGGACACCGGCGGTAACCTGAGGGTGATGGTTAAAATCCATGGAAAATAAATCACAAACGGAGCCGCAGGCGCCGTATTTCTCGTCCGGTGCGCCGTAGACCACCCGTTTGATCCGGGCGTTGATGATAGCACCGGCACACATGGGGCATGGCTCCAATGTCACATACAGGTCGCAGTTCCACAGCCGCCAGCCTCCCAAGGTCCGGCAGGCATCACTGATGGCTTCCAGCTCCGCGTGTCCAAGAGCGGTTTTGTCTTTTTCCCGACGGTTGCGCCCTCTGCCCACGATCTTTCCCTGGCACACGATGACACAGCCCACCGGCACTTCACCCTCTGCCGCGGCTTCCCGGGCAAGGGACAAAGCTTCCTCCATATACCTTTCGTCCATGGCGCGCACCTCACTGCTTGTTTTCCTCCATGATACAGCAGGTCCTTGGGTGCGTCAAGAGCAGGATACCACATTCCCTGCGCAAACCCAACCGAATTTTGCCGGGATCCCCGTTGGAAACAAAGGCGGTATCTTGCAATGGGGAGGAAAAGGTGGTACAATAGTAAAAATATTTGCTTTTTTCGGGAGTCGTTTATGAAAACCCTTTTGCATATCTGCTGCGCACCCTGTGCCAATCAGTGTATTGAGGTGCTGCAAGGGGAGAAACTGGAAGTCACCGGCTTCTGGTATAATCCCAACATCCACCCCTTTACCGAGTACCGCGCCCGGCGAAACACGGTGCGTGACTATGCCCAATCCATCAATTTGCCCCTGCTGGAAAAGGATGAATACGCCCTGCGGCCCTTTGTCCGGACGGTGGCGGAGGATATTTCCCACCGCTGTGTCAAGTGCTATGAGATGCGTCTGTTTGAAACGGCACGGCAGGCAAAGGAGGGGGGCTTTGACAGCTTCACCTCCTCCCTGTTCATCAGCCCTTATCAGAATCATGAGCTGATGCGTGAGGTAGCAGAGCGGGCGGCGGCGGAGTACGGTGTCCGCTTCCTGTACCGGGATTTCCGCCCCTATTTCCGGGCAGGACAGGACAAGGCCCGGGAGCTGGGCTTTTATATGCAGAAATACTGCGGCTGTGTTTTCTCCGAGGAGGAGCGGTATCTGAAGCCGAAGAAGATTATTTTGTGAGAGGTTACAGTATGACGGATTTGCGATTTGCCGTACCCTGTCTGTTTGGACTGGAGGGCCTTGTGGGAGACGAGCTGCGGCGGCTGGATATGAAGGATGTACAGGTGGAAAACGGCAGAGTGCTGTTTTCCGGTGATGTGGAAGCCCTTGCCAAGGCAAACCTGTGGCTGCGCACCGGAGAACGGGTGCTCTTGCTGCTGGCAGAGTTTTCCGCTGTGAGCTTTGAGGAGTTGTTTCAAGGCACCTATGCCGTGCACTGGGAGGACTTTATTCCCAAGGACGGCGCTTTCCCGGTAAAGGGTCACTGTCTGAACAGCCAGCTCATGAGCGTGCCGGACTGTCAGGCCATTGTGAAGAAGGCGGTGTCCCGCCGGCTGGGGGAAAAATACGGTATTTCCTGGCTGCCCGAGACCGGGGCTAAGCATCAGCTCCAGTTTGCCATCATGAATGACCGGGTGAGCCTGTATCTGGATACCTCCGGAGCCGGTCTGCATAAGCGGGGCTACCGGGCGGTGGGCAACGAAGCGCCCCTACGGGAAACTTTGGCGGCAGCCATGGTGATCCTGACCCGGTATCGGGGCAGAGAGTTTTTCTGGGATCCCTTCTGCGGCTCGGGCACCATTCCCATCGAGGCGGCGCTCATTGCCAAAAATCAGGCACCGGGACTGAACCGGCGCTTTGCGGCGGAGCAGTTTGACTGGGTGGGGGAGGATGTGTTCACCCGGCTGCGGCAGGAGGCCAAGGACAAGCAGTTCCATGGTAATTACCGGATTCTCGGCTCTGACAACGATCCCAAATGCATCTCTCTTTCCATGGCAAACGCCCGGAAAGCGGGGGTGGCAGGTCTCATTACCTTTAAGGATGGGGATGCCACAAAAATGAGCCTGCCTACGGATACGGGACTTCTGGTATGTAACCCGCCCTACGGACAGCGGATGATGGAGCAGCAAAGCGCCCAGCGGCTGTACAGCGCCTTGGGACGGCATCTTAAGTACGCCGATGGTTGGAAGAAGTTCGTCATTACCTCCGAGCCGGAGTTTGAACATTATTTTGGTCGCCGTGCCAACAAAAAGCGCAAGCTCTACAACGGCATGATCAAGTGTGACTACTATATGTTCACCGAACCCCAACAAAGAAAGAGAAAGTAACCATGAAGCATCTTTTCATTATCAATCCCGCTGCGGGCAGCCGTGACCGGACAAAGGAATATACAAAAACCATCTCCACCATCTGTGCAGAAAGAGGTCTCAACTACAAGATCGCCGTATCCCAATGCCCCGGGGACTGTACCCGGCTTGCCCGGGAGGCGGCGCAGTCCGCAGAGGAAGTGCGCCTGTACGCCTGCGGCGGCGACGGCACCCTCAACGAGGTGGCCGCCGGTGCTGCCGGCTTCCCCAATGCGGCAGTGACGGTTTTCTCCGGGGGCAGCGGCAACGATTTTGTGAAGCTTTTTGACGACCCCAATGCCTTTCGGGATCTTACCCGGCTGCTGGATTGCCGGGAGGAGACGGTGGATCTCATCCGCTGCAACGATGACTACAGTCTGAACATCTGCTCCGTGGGACTGGATGCCCGGATCGGCACAGATGTGGCAAATTACAAGCGCCTGCCTTTGCTTACCGGCTTTCGTGCCTATGCGGTGTCGGCGGTAATCAACACCATCCGGGGCGTGTCGGAGCATTATGTGGTGGAGATCGACGGACAGCGGCTGGACGAGGAATTTACCCTGATCTGCGCCTGCAACGGCAGATTCTACGGCGGAGGCTTCAATCCGGTGCCCGATGCCGACCCCACGGACGGCCTCATGGATGTGCTGCTGGTGAAAAAGGTCTCCCGGTGGAAGGTGCTGGAGGTCATCGGCAAGTATAAAGACGGCAAATATGGGGAGCTTCCGGCGCTGGTGCGGCATTTCCGCACGGGCCGGGTGCGGATCTTGTGCGACGGTCCTACCCCCATCAATCTGGACGGAGAGCTGCGCACCGCCCGGGAGGTGGAGTTCCGGATCGCCGAAGAGAAGCTGCGGTTCTTCTTCCCCAAGGAGCTTTCCTTCCGGAAAGAGCCGGCAATGAGCAGATAAATTCCAATTTATGGAGCAGTTTGAATTACGCACCAACAAAGGCTCCCTCTGATGAGGGAGCTGTCAGCGCAGCTGACTGAGGGAGAGAGAACGTTCCGATTGCATCCCAAATTGCAATATTCACTACCCCTCAGACGAAAATCAAAGATTTTCGCCAGCTCCCCTGACAAGGGGAGCCTTTGGCTGGTGCAGGATTGTAAACTACTTGATAAACCGGAAGTTGAAGGAGAATTTATGGCAGAGTGTGTGATCTTTTGTGCCGGGGAATTTGAGGGCCTTGCTGCGCCCATTGCCCCGGATGCCTATATCATCGCCGCCGACGGCGGGTATGACCATGTAAAAAAGCTGGGGATCACGCCCTCCTGTGTGCTGGGAGACTTTGATTCTTTGGGCTATACTCCCGAGGATGCGGCGGTATTTCCAGTGGAAAAGGACGATACCGATGCCATGCTGGCGGTGCGCCACGGCTTGAAAATGGGTTGTGAGCGTTTCTTTTTCTATGGCGCTTTGGACGGTCCCCGGCTGGATCATACCGTTGCCAATTATCAAACCCTCCAGTTTTTGGCAGACCACGGCGTCCGGGGGTGGCTTATTGGCAGAAACCATGTGGTCACGGTGTTGAAAAACGGACAGATCCCCTTCCCGGAAACCGCCACAGGGATCCTGTCGGTGTTCTGCATGGGACCGGCGGCAAAGGGTGTGACCCTTAAGGGCCTGCAATACCCTTTGGAAAACGGCACTCTGGAGCCGGGGTTTCCCTTGGGGGTAAGCAACCACTTTGTGGGCAAAAAAGCCTTGGTCCGAGTGGAAGACGGCAGTCTTCTCATTTTCTACGATCGGGAAAACGGCATCTGCGGATAAGGAGAGATCCATGGAGCAAGCAACGCAACTGCCGGTGTTGATACCGGATCCGGAGCAGGGTCTTACTCCTGAGCAGGCGAAACAGCGCCTGCAGGCAGGCTTAGGCAATCAGCTTCGGCAAAATTCAGGCAGATCGGAAAAGGAGATCCTCCGGGAAAATTGTCTGACCTTTTTCAATATGGTGTTTGTGGTCATGGCGGTGCTGATGCTGCTGGTAGGCTCGTCGGTGCTGAACCTGACCTTTATGGGCGTGGTCATAGTCAATACGGTCATTGGCTGTGTGCAGGAGATCCGCGCCAAACGGGCGGTGGACAAGCTGACCCTGGTGGCGCAAAAGCCGGTAACGGTGTGCCGGGGTTCAGAGGTGTTTTCGCTGCGTCCGGAGCTGCTGGTCCGGGACGATATCATTTTATTGGGGCCGGGGGATCAGATCTGTGCTGACGCGGTGGTACGCACCGGCTCTGTGCAGGTCAACGAAGCGCTGCTCACCGGTGAGGCGGATGCCATTTCCAAGGGGGAAGGTGCTGCTCTGCTGTCCGGAAGCTTTGTGGTGGCAGGCCGCTGCCGTGCCCAGCTGACCCGGGTGGGTGACGAAGCCTACGCAGCCCGGCTGGCCTATGAGGCAAAACGGGATCCCAAGGCGGCAAAGTCGGAGATGATGCGCTCTCTTCAAAAGCTGATCCAATTTATCGGGTTTGCGCTGATCCCTGTGGGAATTTTGCTGTTTCTCAATCAGATGGCAAGTACCGGCTCTCAGCTGCGGCAAAGTGTGGAGGCAACGGTGGCTGCCCTTGTGGGCATGATCCCCGAGGGCCTTTATCTGCTGACCAGCATTGCCATGGCAGCATCAGCACTGAAGCTGACCAAGGGCCGGGTGCTGGTGCAGGACATGAACTGCATTGAGACCTTGGCACGGGTGGATGTTTTGTGCGTGGACAAGACCGGCACCATCACAGAGCCGAAGATGGAGCTGGAGCAGGTAGTGCCCCTGACACAGGATCCTCCCGAATACCTGGAAGCGGTTCTGACGGCCATGTATGGGCAGGAGGAGCCGGAAAACGATACGGCCGCGGCGCTACAAGCGCTGTTCCGGGGAGAAGGGGGATGGCAGCGGCTTTCCTATTATCCTTTCCGATCCGAAACCAAGTGGCAGGCTGCCGTGTTTGCCGGGGAGGGGGCTTTTGTGGCAGGTGCGCCGGAGCTTCTGCTCCGGGAGCGCTATGGACTGATACAGGCGCAGGCACAGCCTTGGATCGATGCCGGCTGCCGTGTGCTTTTGGTGGCGCGTTACGGCGATGAGCCGGATCTGGCAGGTCTTGACTGTGAATTGCTGGAGCCCCTGGCACTGCTGGTGCTGAGCAACCGGCTGCGTCCTCAGGCAGCGGAAACGTTTTCTTATTTTGCACAGCAGGGGGTCGCCGTCAAGGTGATTTCCGGCGACAATCCCCGGACCGTTGCCCAGATCGCCGCTAAGGCGGGAATCCCGGAAACGGACAAATATATTGATGTTTCCACTTTGGAAAATGACGAGCAGGTGCGCCGGGCGGCCACGGAGTACACCGTCTTCGGCAGAGTGACCCCGGAACGGAAAAAGCAGCTTGTGCTGGCATTGCAGGGCTTGGGACATACCGTAGGCATGACCGGTGACGGCGTCAACGATGTCCTTGCCATGAAAGCCGCGGACTGCGGCATCGCCATGGCCAGCGGGGCACAGGCGGCATCACAGGTGGCGAAGCTGGTGCTGCTGGATTCGGATTTTGCCGCCATGCCCGGAATCGTGGGGGAAGGCAGACGGGTCATTAACAACATCCAAAGAGCCGCCACCCTGTTTTTGGTAAAGAACATTTTCTCCTTGGGGCTGGCCCTTTTGACCCTTGCCACGGGACTGCAGTTCCCCTTGGAATCCTTCCATTTGAGCATTGTCGCGGCGCTGACCATTGGGATCCCCGGCTTTTTCCTTGCCATGGAACCCAATTATGCCCGTTTCAGCGGACATTTCCTGTCCGGGGCTTTGCGCAAGGCGTTTCCGGCAGGCTTGACTTCCGTGGCGGTGGTGCTGACGGCACAGGCCTTTATGGCAGCGTTCCGGCTGCCCTTTGAGGACGGACAAACCATTACCACCGCGATCCTGTGTTGTGTGGGGCTTCTGGTGCTGCTGCGGGTATGCCGCCCCTTTACCCCCATGCGTAAGGCGGTATGGTGGGCAATGGCAGTATGTGTGGTGGGTGCGTTTTTTGTCCTGCCGCCGGTGTTGGGATACCTGCGGATCACTCGCATGGAATCCCGTCTGGTGCTTCTGGCAGTGCTGGTGATGACACCTACGGTGTTCTTTGCCCTGCACCGGCTCTTTGATTGGG
>JAGAMQ010000146.1 GCA_017624645.1 Oscillospiraceae bacterium | reverse complement strand
GAGAGAACACCAAAGCTCACAGCTTGCGCAGCCTATGCAATGGCTGTATTCGTCGGGATACTGAATGATATGGTCATTTTTCATAGATCTCTACTTACTCTCCTCTGCGTAATGATGTCGTTATATTGTATTTCAGCATTTAGTGAAAACTGTTTATAGTTTCCGTATTTTACTATTAGAAGTATATCATGTCTAGAATGTAAAAACAACACTTTTGTTATTAGAATTTGCGTTTTTTTGATAATTCTCGATTTTCTAAATACTTTCACGGGTTTATAAAGGCTTTTCAGTATAATATACGTATCCACATGCCCGGTAATTCAACTGCTAACCGAAGGTTGACACAGTATAAAATACAGGGTAATATACCGTTATAAAGTTGTTTGGAGGCGTAGCATCCATGAAAGTGACGGACCTTTTTGAAAACAGACCCGACGAGAAGGAGCTTGTGCTTACAAGCACTTCAGCCGGGGTGAGCTGCCCTGTCAACGTTGTGCTGAACGAGGAGCATTGGCTTGATCTTTACTGTGGGGATACACTTGCCCACAGCTTTGTGTGCAGCCCCTGTGCCTTGGGCGAGCTTTGCGTGGGATGGCTTTTCACTGAGGGATATCCCGCTGATTCTGTGGAAGTATCCCGGGACGGCCATACCGCTACTGTACAGGGCGCTTCCCTTTTCCCCGGCGAGCCGGAAAAGCTCTGTCCGGAGCCGAAAGTGAGCGCCTCCACCCAGGAGATGCTCCAGCTCTTTCACAAAGCTTCAGACAAGTATTCCCGTTCCCACGGCATCCATGAATGTGTGATAAAAGGCGACGGCTGGCACGTCCTGCGCACCGATATCGGCCGCCACAACGCCATAGACAAGGCAGTGGGCGCAGCCATTCTTGCAGGGCATGACCTTGAAGGTGCTGTGATGTTTTCCAGCGGCAGAATTAATGTGCAGACCGTCAAAAAAGCCGCCCGCTGCAAAATCGGCTGCCTTATGAGCAAGGCGGTGATCACCGGGGATGCGCTGATACTTGCCCAAGAGCTGGGGTTAAAAGTTCTATTTTCCGTAAAAGAAAGCGGATATATCTGTGGATAACAAAAGAGTCACCGACCGTCCCTACGGATGGTCGGTGACTTCTTCTATTTATTTAACCGTGATTTTTTGCGCAAATCGGACGCAGCGGCGGCTGTTCTGATCGCCAAACACGATCACCTGCACACCGTCGGCTCCCGGATCGATGCCTTCGATCTTAGCACCATCTGCCGTGACAGCTACATATACTTTGTCCGCCTGCAAAACCTCTTCTGCGGTAAACTCTACACTGTAGTTATCCGCGGAGGTTACCGTCACACCGGAGATCCGGGCAAGGTCAATGCCCTTCTCCTCCAACAGTTTTTTCAGCAGAACGCCTGCATAGTCATGGGCTGTCACATTCCCTTTCCCGTCGATCAGTTCGCCGGAAAAGGCACCTTTGTCCAGATCTTCAAAGGATACGGCAATTTCCCGATCCCCCTGCAGGATCACCATACATTCCACCGCATCCTGATTCCCAAGATGCACCGCCGCAACAATACCGGTAGCCACCAGCAGCAGAAAAACACCTGCCACGATCCATTTCTTTAACATTCTATAAACCTCCTGAATTCCGGAATTTTCTCAATCCTTTTAAATAAAATTCCACCTAAAAATCCGGCAAACACTCCCATGGTGCATGCAATCAGCATCCACAGCAGGAAAGCAATGCCTTCCAGCCGGAATACCAGCAGATTGGTCAGCAGTGCCCCTGCGGTATTGGCGGAAGCGCAGGACAGGGAAAAATAGGCTGTATTTCTGTGAGGATAAAACCTGCGAAACAGGTCAATAACCACTCCCGGCAGCGTATATGTCAGAATCGCAAAAGCGCCCTGATAGGCACTCATGCCCAACGCCATCGCAATCAGGCTCTGGACAAATCCCGCAGCGGTCGTCGCCCAGCGCCATCCCACGCCGCCGGTGCCGATCACGAAAAACATCAGTGAAAAGGCTGTGGCTGCACCCCCACCGGGAATTCGGATGAAATCCGTCAAGAGGTTGGTAATCGGTGAGATTACCCGTTTTGTCACCAGACTTAAAGCGACACAGATCGCCAAAAATACCAGGTGACACAATGGTACTTTTTGTTTCATAGTTTCTCCTTTACAAACACGGTAGGCACATCCGTTTCCAAATGCACCCTGGCAGCGGTCCATAGCCAAAGCCTTAGGCGCCTGCTGCTCGGAAAAAGTTTATATTCGGTTTTTGCGCCGCGCCAAAATCTCCGCTTCCTGCCGCGCGGACTCCAGGAACAAGCTCTCAGCCTCCATTTCACAGCTCCGGGCAAACAGCTCCAGAACATATTGGGATATTTCCTGCTTCAGCACTGTGTTTTCGGGTTTGTATGTACGAATAAATGCCGCAACCCTTGCCGCAGGAAGCATCATATTGCACGTTCCGCACTCTTCAAAGTCCAGTCCGTACAGCATTTTTGTTTTATCATCGAACAGAAAATTCCGCAAATTCACATCCGTCATCACAAAACCGGTATGCCGGTGAAACGCTACGAGCCATGCCACCAGTTTTTCCCAAACTTCCCATGCAGGCACTCCCGTTTTTTCCTGCTGCTGCAGACATTCCACCAGATTTCGTCCGGGCAATTCCGTCAGCACCAGGGTTTTGTCATCTGCCGCGATCACCCCTGCACAGGGCAGCTCCTTGTCCTGCAGCAATCTGTAAATCTGCAGTTCTTTTTGGAAGGATTCCTCTTGCGCGAAGGTTTTTATAACAAATCGCCCCGCGTCCGTCTGAACCAGACGGGCGCTGTTACGCCGACTTTTATATTTCCCTAACATCTTCTCTGCCATGGTATCCTCCCTATTGAACACAAAAAGTATAACACATTGTCCATTTGAAATCAATAGTACTGCTATGCCGGCTAAAAAGCCTGCCAATGTGGGAATCCTATCTTCCAGATCACTTTGGGAGGTTTCGCTATGGGTGAATACTTTTGTGGCTGGTATTACCGCTGTCAGTCTGACAATCAGACATTGGCAATCATTCCATCTGTTCACCAGACCGGAGAACGCAATTTCTGCACAATTCAGCTGATCACCGATACAAGCACATTCCACACACAATTTCCTTATGACAATTTCCAAAAGAACGGTGACGAAATCCGTATCGGCAGCAACCAGTTTGGAAAGGCAGGAATCTGGTTGGATATTCATGCGCCCGATTTCCGTGTTGAGGGAGCTATTGGCTTCAGTGACTTCACCCCCATCCGGTATGACATTATGGGACCGTTTCAATACGTTCCCTTTATGCAGTGCCGGCACAGCGTTTACAGTATGCGTCACCGGGTGGACGGACAGATCCGGGTCAACGGCGCACCTTATGTATTTGACAACGCTGTGGGCTATCTGGAGGGCGACCGGGGACACTCCTTTCCCAAGGAATACGTCTGGACCCAATGCAGCTTCCCAGAGGGGGCGTTGATGCTGTCGGTGGCGGATATTCCCTTGGGGCGGATTCACTTTACCGGGGTCATCGGCATCGTTCTGCTCCGGGGGAAAGAGTACCGCCTTGCCACCTATCTGGGGGCGAAAGCGGTCAGCATCAAAGATGGGGAGGTCATTGTTCGGCAGGGTCGTTTTTGCCTGTGTGTCAAACAATTGGGGTCGCCGGGGCATCCCCTCCAAGCCCCTGTGGGCGGTGCCATGACACGAACCATCCACGAACACCCATCCTGTAAGGTGTACTACCGCTTTACCCATGGTGATGTCACACTGCTGGAGCTTGAAGCGCCCAACGCCGCTTTTGAGTATGAATATTGAGGGAGTACCGTACAGTACTCCCTCTGAATCTTTACAGCCCCAATCCCGAAAGGGATTTCACCGGGGCTTTACAAACTCCGTTTTCACAGAGATAGTACATTGCTCCGGTTTCCGGGATGGGGTAATCCTCTGTGAAAGGTGCGCATTGGGCAAGAAGTGCTGCGTTGGCTTCGGTTTTCACTAAAACTTGGATATCCTCTGCCGGGTGCTCTGCCAGATAGTTTGCCAATTCCGCAGGCAAGTCTTCCTTTGCGGCACAAACCAGTTCCCGGTGGGGATACACCGCGTCCATCATTGCCAGCACACCAAACGAGCTGCTTGCAGGATATTCCCCAACAGCCCCGGTCAAAAACTCCATTTGCCGGTCTGCCGCGTCCTGCCATTTTGTTTCTCCGGTGAGCGCCGCCAATCTTTGCAGCACCATAGCAGCTACACTGTTGCCGGAGGGGATCGCGCCGTCGTAGGTTTCTTTCGGTCTTGCGATCAACTGCTCACTGTCTGCCGCAGTCATATAATATCCGCCATGTTCCCTATCCTCAAACAGGTCTGCCATCTGCTCTGCCCGATGGATCGCTTCCTGCAGATAGGCAGCATCAAAGGTAACCCGGTACAACTCCAGCAAGGCTAACGCATATACCCCATAGTCCTCCAGTTGGCCGGCATTTGCTGCTTCCCCGTCCCGCCAACGTAGATACAGGCGGTCATTTTCATCCGTCATCTCTTTGCGGATGAAACGGTGTGCTTTCATTGCCCCTTTCAAATACCGTTCTTCGCCCAAGGCTTTTCCTGCCTTTGCCAGCGCGATAATCGCCCAGCCGTTCCATGAGAGCAGAACTTTATCGTCCTTGTGAAGCTGGGTGCGCTGCAGGCGGTAGTCATACAGCTTCTGCAAACGGGGATCGTTCCGATTCCAACCGTCTTCCGTTGCGTTAATTCGGTTTGGAATACTTTTCCCTTCAAAGTTCCCGGAATCGGTGACATCATACAGGCGGCAAAATTTTGCACCGTCTGTCTCCCCCAATACCTTCTTCACTTCCCCCGGGGTAAATACATAGTATTTCCCTTCCACCCCTTCGCTGTCCGCATCCTGACCGCAATAGAAGCCGCCCTGTCTATCGGTCAGTTCCCGGAGAATATAATCAGCCGTTCGGTGGGCTGCATCTGCAAAATATTCCTTCTTGGTATATTGGTAAGCTGTCACATAGACCATCAGCAAAAGGGCGTTGTCATAGAGCATTTTCTCAAAGTGAGGAACCAGCCATTTTTCATCGGTGGAATACCGGGAGAAACCGCCGCCAATGTGGTCGTGGATACCGCCTCTTGCCATATCTTCCAATGTGACGGTTGCTATTTTCTGTGCATCGGATTGCTGCACCACATGGGCATAACGCAGCAGAAGCAGCAGATTGTGGGGTGTTGGAAATTTCGGTGCTGTGCCAAAGCCACCCCATTTGTGATCGAACCGCCGCAACAATTGATGATAGGCAGTTTCTATAATGGCCCGTTCCGGTTTCCGTCCACCACCAATTTGGTTCTGGTTGACCGCCCCGGTAATTTCATTGCCGGCGTGCAAAAGCGACTGCCGTTCATGCTTCCACAGATATGCCACCCGCTCCAAAAGCTCCATTAGACCAAGCTGTCCGTACCGGCCCTGCTTTGGAAAGTACGTCCCGGCAAAAAATGGTTTCTGCTCCGGTGTCAGAAAGACCGTCAACGGCCAGCCACCGGAACCGGTAACTGCCTGACAAACAGACATATATACCGCATCGATATCCGGCCGTTCCTCCCGGTCAACCTTGATGCTGATATAGTCGCGGTTCAGAATTGCCGCCACCTCATCATCCTCAAAGGATTCATGTGCCATCACATGACACCAGTGGCAGGTGGAATAGCCAATGCTCAAAAACACAGGCTTATCCTCCTTTATGGCCTTTTGGAACGCTTCCTCCCCCCACGGATACCAGTCCACAGGATTCTCTTTATGCTGCAAAAGATACGGTGACTTTTCCCTTGTTAGCCGATTTGCCATATGCATACTCCTTCTACTCTGCTTTCATATAGTGTTCCCAGCATACATGCTTCATACTACAAATACCTATCAGGCACACCCTCCATCCTACCACCCAAAGGTTGGGTCTGCTAACGGAAGACGGTCGCTGACAAAACAAGTAAAGAATCATACATAATGAATAAGGTTTATGCAAAACAGCACCATCCCAGCAGGATGGTGCTGTTCAGCCTGTCGAAAAACTTGTTTTTCGGCAGGCTGACAGAGGTCAATAAAGCCGTCAAGACAAGCAACTCGCACCCGTC
>JAGAMQ010000145.1 GCA_017624645.1 Oscillospiraceae bacterium | reverse complement strand
GAAGGTACACAGTTTTTCCAGACCGATGGCAATAAGGGTATCCGTGTCGGCGTTCAGTTCTTCCAGAGTGTCAGCCGTATGCACAAGGGTCACGACGGCAAATATCATGCGCTGGTCACGGGTGGTCAGATCGTCAAGAAATTCCTTGGTTTCTGCCCGGGCCTGATCCAGTTCATAGGGGACAGTTGCGGTAAAATTGTTCTTGGAGTTCTGCCGCTGTTGCCACCGGGAAATGTCTGTTTCAATACCCAAAATCTGGCTCTGCACATCCTTGACTGCTTCATCCGTGGGGATGGGGAGCATATCAATACTAATCATTAAGCTGCGGGAGAAGTCGGACAGTGCGGAAATCATTTCATCATCCACATAGCTTGCGTAGGTCTTGAGGAATAGCACCCGCCCAAACTTGCCACCCATTTCAAAGTGGTCGGCCTTGAAGCTGATACTGTCCGGGCAGATGTAGTCCTTGAAGTCTACACCCCGACGGATGGCGCTTGCCACATCAAAGGTAAAATGCTGTTCCTCGCCGGGTCGGAAGAAGTCGTGGAAGATCCGCAGACGGTCATGGCAGCTAATGGGTCTTGCGCCGGAATCCAGCCGCCCAAAGCTCTTGGTAAGGTTGCCTTCCACTCGACGGAAGTAGTCACGGGTCGCTTCGATCTTCCGCACCGGAATGGAAAGGGTGATGTACTTTTCCTGCACCAAGTCATTACTTTCGGCGGACTTGCCTTTCATAATGCGGTTGGATTCTCTGCGGTACTTGTCCAACTCGTCACCCCGCTCCCGCATAAGAATGGAGTGTTCAAAGGCTACCGGATTCAGCTTGCGGTTGATGATGGTGATTTTCGCCGCCGCATCGGTGGGCAGGCTGTTCAGCACACCGCTGTAGGATTTGAAGATGCTCCGCTTCACTTCCTCGGATGCCGCTATGTAATTCACATCGGCAAACCGCCAAGTCTTTGAGTGCTTCATACCCACATGGAAAATGCCGTCCGGGTAGATCATTTGAATGGGGATGCTCTGCTGGACACTGCGGGGAATCTTAAATGGGGTCTTTTCGCTGCGGTTGGCAGCAGTTAGGGTTTTAATCATCGTCCATGTACCTCTTTCGGCTCATGGCCTTGAAATGGAAGTTCTCTGCGATAAAGGGACGATTGCCGGCACAGAGGATTTCCGATTTCAAAAACACCCATATAAACTGCTCCAAGGTCATGCCGTTGTAGGTAAAGAACCCGGCAATGGCAAAGGGAGCCGCTGCGAGGATACAGACCCAGCTTGCGGTTTCCTTGCCAATGGCATTGCCAAGCAGCAAATACAAGCCTGCGGCAACCGCTACGGCACACAGCGAACAAATAAACTGGCGAACAGACAGCCCAAAGAATATGGATTCTTTATGCTGCCGTACTTCCTTGGGGATTTTTACTTCGATAGTGTTCACCTCTTGAAAGTTGGGAAATTTGACTTAATTTCCTCAAAATGAGATAATATAGGTAGATAAAGACAACAAATTTTCAAAGGGGGATGTTCTATGAACGCACCGAATTTATGGCTGCAGTTGCTTATCGCATTTTTGGGGGTCGCTTCGATCCCTGCCGTGATTACGATTCTCGGCAAGATCCATCTACTGCCGCTGGCTGTTTACCTGCTTGCGGACTACAGCTTCCCCTTGTGGGCAAGCAATAATCCGCTTGTTTCCACCACTTTGATGATCGTCAGCATCCTGTACCCGGTATTGGTATGGGGCGGCAAGGCAGTTCAGTGGTGGCAGGAAGAACAGTGCATAAGGGGCAAGATGTTGGCAACAGCGACACCGCTGAACACCGCAGAGGATGTTCTTGCACTGCAGGAAAACAACTGGTACGATGAATGTGACTGGTAAGACAAAGACGGGCGCAGGCCCGTCTTTTCTTATAGTCCGAACATTTCCCTCACAAGCTGACTTGCGCCCTTGACCAGTCCGGTCAGCACCAGCATATTGAACACCAGTTCTCCAAGGTACTGCCAGACCATCGTTACACCGTCGAGGGTAACATCTGCTGCCGGGTAGCTTGTACCGATAAAGGCAGAGTAGATCAGACAAGCAAGGATGATAACCGCTCCTTCGGCGCAGACACCCACATAGGATTTGATAAATGCCTTTGCGTGGTGGGATGTGCCTTCCCCGGCAAAGGATGCCAGTGGAACGGGAGCCAATGCGGTGTACATATACAGCCGGAAAAACCGTCCGTACACAGTCAGAATGAGAACGAAAGACAGCACTGTGATAATGAGGCTGCCCAACAGGGAGACAAGCCAGAGGGGTATTGCTTCCAAAAAGCCAAGGTTATTGATAGCGTTGGTAATCTCCGAGGGCAGGGTTGCCGCTACGGTGACAGCACCACCAATACTGGACATGGCTCTGGATGCGATACCATTGCAGATGGAGAAGATGGCAAGCATAATTTCCATTGCAGACCCTACGGCTACCTTGGCTCCGGCAAAGCGGATAAAGTGGCGCAGGGCGAACTCCGGCCGCTGTAGCTCCCGGAAGGATGCAGCCGATTGAAAGACGCCCATTGCAAAGAACAGCACCAGCAGGCCATAGCCGATACCGACAAGGCCGTTGCTGATGGTCTGGATGATACCCCATATCGTGCCGCCCTTAAAGGAAGCGGGGGTTTGGGATATGAGCGTCCATATCTCTGCCAGCTTATCGTTCCAAGTTGACAGAGCATTTTCCAGTGTACTTATGATCCAGTTGTCGCTAATGGGCAATCACCTCCAAAGAAAATGCGTCCCAAGTTGGGACGCATTTGTTATACCACGCCAATGGTGGTAAGGATCTCCTTGGCAAAGGTGATAAGCAGACCACCGAACAGGCAAAGGAAGCCCTGGGTACGCTGGCTGGCATCGTGGCTCTGTACGGACATACCCACCTGTACAATGCCCCAGCCAAGGATGATGATACCGATGGCCCGGATGCAGGAGAAGATAAAGGTGGACAGATTGTTTACGATGGTCAGCGGATCGGTGGAAGCGGCAAATGCCCGGGTAGGCAGCAGACAGGCCATTGCGACAACCAGTGTCCACATACCCATCATCCGGCGGGCCTTTGCCCGGTTATTCTTGGGATCGGTATTGGGAAGTTTCTTCACTAAAATCCTCCATTTCGATGATTTCCAGTTCCTCCAGATTGGAGAAAGTAAAGCTGAGATCTTCTGCGCTGAACATACACACGGGACTGTGCAGATAGGGGGAGCCGCCCACGCGGTCTGTCAGCTTGATATTGGGGTGCTTCATAAGTTGGTACTTTTGGTCAATGACTGGCCTTTCACCACGGATCAGAACGATGGCATTTTTGTTATCCAGTGTTCGTACTTCATCCGGGGTCATAAGCTCTCGCCCGGTCTGTTGGGTGCTTTGGCTGTAGGAACCGTTGCGCCCTCGGCTTTGGCTGCTTGACCGGGTATCGATGGTTTCCTTGCCCAGCAGCTCCGACACATACTTATGGGTGGATTGCTCATTGCCGCCCAAGTAGACAAAGGCATCTGCGTTGCCGATAATGCCCTCCCAATCGTCCTTGAACAGAGCCTTTAGCTGGCTGATATTCTGCAGGATGATGGTAGCCATGATGTTTCTGGAACGCATGGTTGCCTGCAGGCGGGCATACCCATCCGGTAAGGCAATGTTGGCAAATTCATCAAACATCAGACGGACAGGCATAGGCAGCGCACCGCCGTGTACCTTGTCGGCTTGGAAGTACAGCTCTTGAAAGGCTTGGGTATAGAGCATACCCACAAGGAAATTCAGCGATGTGTCGTTACTGTCGGGAATGATACAGTAGATGGCCTGTTTCCGTTCACCCAGCTTATCGATCTCCATAGTATCGTCGGCTGTGACTGCCTGGATCTCCGGGAGTGTGAAGGAAGCCAGCCGGACGGCGGCGCTCACAAGAATACTCTTTGCCGTTTTTCCTGCGGCTTGTTTGAATATCTTGTACTGCCGAACTGCGATATGCTTCGGCTGTTCTTCCTCCAATGCTTCAAAGAGAAGATCCAGAGGGGACTTGAAATCATCGTCGTCCTCTTTGGCTCCACCGTATTCGATCATGGTCAGCATCATTTCCATTGTCTGCTCCTCCGGGGGAGCTTCATGGAGAAGATACAGCATTAAGGCACTGTCCAGCGCAATTTCAGACTTTTCCCAAAAGGGATCGTTCTGTGTTGCGTTCTTGGGGGTCGTGTTCTTGATAAAGTTATCGATCAGTCGGAACACATCGGAATCCTTGCGGATATACCGGAAGGGGTTATAATGGTCGGAATGGCCGGGGTCAATAAGGTCAAAAACCCGGATGGTGTACCCATGCCGCAAAAGCAAGCCACCAGTGGAGCGCAAGATTTCACCTTTCGGATCTGTAATGATATAGCTGGCATTACAGAGCATGATGTTGGGGAGCGCAATGCCTATGGTTTTCATCGAGCCGCTACCACCCACGATAATTTGCAGCAGGTTGCGGTAGTGGTGTCTTGCGTTCAGGCTCATTTGCAGATTCTGCGTGAGAATGACATTCTTGGTTGGGTCTTTATCCCGGTACTTGCTGTTGAGCTGATGCACATTGCCCCATTTGGCAGAGCCGTGTTCCTCACCGGGTCTGCGGTTCTGCATGGTGGAGTAATAGAATATTATCGCAACGGCATAGATCAGCAGGGCACCAAACACAAATTTTAGTGTATAGGGTGTCCACCGCAGAGCAAAAGGATTGTCCATGGATTCTGCAAGGATGGGTACAAACTCAATAAGGGTCATACCGTCCTCATAGCCTGTAGCAGCCAGAGCGCCAAGCCAAATAATGACCACTGAAAAGATTGCCCACATGGGCCAGTCATTTTGAAAGCTGCGGGTCTGTCGGATCAGAAATCCCTCCCTCGGCTTTGGGGTATGAAAATGCGTCCCAAGTTGGGACGCATAAAGTCGGAGATACTGCCGCACTCCGTTGGGTGCTGCCAGCTTCCCCATACTGCCAAAGGGCGCCCTACAGCGCCCTTTGGGGGTGTCATCCCCTTGTCTGCCGAACTTCCACCGGACTGGCCCAGTCAAGGCCCGACCAGTTCGCAAACTGGTCGGCTCGGGGGCGGTTGCGTAAGCAAGCGCCCAGCCTTGACGGGGACAGAGCCGGTGGAGTACCCTCCCCGTAGGGGAATGACACACCCGTATCAATGCTCTATCTCTATAGCCGATATTCGGCTTTTCTCTCTATGTTATCTTGCAGGGCGGCGAACACTGCCCCGGCCATGCTGCTTGGGGGCTGTGTCTCTTTCGATTGCGCCGCCGATCTGCTTACTCATTTCTTGGATGGAAGTGAGTGCCGCCCGTACATCTTGGGCATCCCATCCCTCATACAGTTCTCCGAGGTTAGAAAGATCGGGGGTATCCCGGTCAATGCCAAATCGTCTGCAAAGGATGTAGGAAACACTTTCCGCATCCAGCGCACATTCTTCCCGGTTGTATGCCGTATTGTTACCCTTGTTGTGGAACCGGGCCTGTGCGATTTCCGTGGCAATGGCAGCAAATGCTTCATTGTCCGGGAAGTTGGGTTGAATCGCCAGCTCCATGTTTCTGCTGTCATAGAAAGCAGGTACGGTCAGGTCATTGTCCACAACTACCGGAACAACGGAGTAGTTCAGCAGAGTGGCAAGGGCGGTTTCCATTCCGGGGGTGTTGTTCTTGATTTCAATGCGCTTTACATCCCGGCCTGTGGTTTGGGTAATGTCATAGGCATCGGTCAGAGTGTACCCCTTGCCCAGAGGGGAACGGGCAAAAATCTGAACTCCGTTGTTGCGTTCAATTTCTGCTACATTGCGCCCCAGCGCTCTCCAACGGTCTGCGGTGGCGAACATAGTCGCCTGCGGGTCTTGGATCATAACCAGGGCAATATTGCCGGCACTGTACATGGGGTTGTCACCCTGCATTGCCAGATACCGGGCATAGGCTTCCGGGTTGGTGGAGATTTCAATGATCCCGGCATCCTGCATAGCGACGATGTTTTCCCGCTCGGCCTGCTTTTGCGCTTTCCATTGGGCATCGTCCTGTGCTTTGTTGGCGATGATTTTAGATAAATCTGCTATGGTAAATTCCTCCTATCGTGTGGGTTCCCGGACAGGGATTTGGGGACGATCCATTCCTTTGGATGCGGCTTC
>JAGAMQ010000144.1 GCA_017624645.1 Oscillospiraceae bacterium | reverse complement strand
CAGCATCCATCGGAAGATTCTTGTCTTGATCTCGGAATTGAGCGACTTCATAAAACCGCGTCCAAAATTTTTCGTTATTTTCTAAAGTTCCAAACCCGTAAGGCCCACCCTCTGTCAAAAACTGCCAGCCACTTCCAAGTCGCCCGGGAGGACCGGGACGGGAGCTCCCGTTACAGAGCAGCTAAGATATCCCTTCTGGGATAATTAGGGTGGTACCGCGATTCATCGTCGCCCCTATATTTAGGGGCGGCGTTTATCTTTTGTATATCTGAATTATATTATGGAGGTATAATCCATGGCAAAGAAAGCATATGGCGTAAATGAGCTCCGGGAAATGTTTCTGAGCTACTTCGAGAGCAAGGAACATCTTCGGCTTCCCAGCTTCTCTCTGATCCCCCAAAACGATCAGTCCCTGCTGCTGATCAATTCCGGTATGGCACCCATGAAGCCTTACTTTAAGGGTGAGGTGGAGCCTCCCCGTCGTAGAGTGTGCACCTGTCAGAAGTGTATCCGTACCGGCGATATCGAGAACATCGGTAAGACCGCCCGTCACGGCACCTATTTTGAAATGCTGGGTAATTTCTCTTTCGGTGACTATTTTAAGCATGAGGCAATCGCATGGAGCTGGGAGTTCCTCACAAAGGTGGTAGGTCTTGAGGAAGACCGTCTGTATCCCTCTATCTATGAAAAGGATGAGGAAGCCTTTGAGATCTGGAACAAGGAGATCGGTATTCCTGCAGAGAATATCTTCCGTCTTGGCAAGGAGGATAACTTCTGGGAGCACGGTTCTGGCCCCTGCGGTCCCTGCAGTGAGATCTACTATGACCGTGGCGAAAAGTACGGCTGCGGCAGCCCTGACTGTAAGGTTGGTTGCGAGTGCGACCGCTTTATGGAGGTTTGGAACAATGTGTTCTCACAGTTCGATAATGACGGCAACGGCAATTACACCGAACTGGCACAGAAGAACATCGATACCGGCATGGGTTTGGAGCGGCTGGCAGTGGTCTGCCAGGATGTAAACAGCCTGTTTGATGTGGATACGGTTATGAACATCACCAACCATGTCACCGCCATCACCGGCGCTTCCTACGGTCAGTCTGTCAAGACCGATGTGAGCCTGCGTGTCATTACCGACCATATCCGTGCATCCACCTTTATGATCGCTGACGGCGTCCAGCCCACCAACGAGGGCAGAGGCTACGTGCTGCGCCGCTTGCTGCGCCGGGCTGCCCGTCACGGGAAGCTCTTGGGCGTGAATAAGCCTTTCCTCTTTGAGGTGGTGGAGACGGTCATCAAGGAGAACGAAAGCCACTATACCTACCTCCGGGAACGTGCTGACCACATCATCCGTGTGGTGAAAAACGAGGAAGAGTCCTTTGCCCGTACCATCGATACCGGTATCCGCATCTTCGGTGAAAAGCTGGCTGCCCACAGGGCAAAGGGTGAAACGGTGTTCTCCGGTGAAGATGCCTTCCTGCTGGCAGATACCTACGGCTTCCCCATTGACCTGACAGAGGAAATGCTGGAAGACGAAGGCATGACTGTGGATATGGAAAAGTATGTGGCATGCCGGGAGGAGCAGCGGATCCGCGGTCGTGAGGACCGGAAGAAGATGGGCGACCTTGGCTGGGCAGGCATCGAGTTTGGTCAGGAGGTTACTGCTACCGAGTTTGTTGGCTATGAGGAGTTTAACTGCGAGGCAAAGGTGCTGGCAGTTTGTGTTGAGGAAGAGATCACTGGTTCCATCGCCGGCGGCGAAAAGGGTGTGATCGTACTGGACAAGACCCCCTTCTATGCGGAAATGGGCGGTCAGGCTGCAGACCACGGCATGCTCCTGTTGGGTGAGACCCGTTTTGACGTTACTGATGTCCAGAAGGACAAGGGTGGCAGATACCTGCACACCGGTACTCTGCGCAGCGGTACTCTGAAGACCGACGATGTGGTCTGCGCCGCCATTGATGTGGAGCGGCGTAAGGCGATCATGCGTGCCCACTCTGCAACACACCTGCTGCAGAAGGCTCTGAAATCCGTGTTGGGCGATCATGTCCAGCAGGCAGGTTCTTTGGTGGAACCGGACCGGCTGCGTTTTGACTTCAGCCATTATTCTGCCGTTACTCCCGAAGAAATGGCACGGATCGATTCTATTGTTCAGTCTGCCGTGCTGGAGGGCTATGGCATTACTGTCAAGGAAATGCCTATTGAGGAAGCAAAGGCCATGGGCGCTATGGCGCTGTTCAGTGAAAAGTACGGCGATACCGTTCGTGTGGTAAACATGGGTGGCTACTCCATCGAACTTTGCGGCGGTACCCATCTGGACAATACCGCAAAGGTCGGTCCTTTCCGGATCGAAAGCGAAGGCAGTGTTGCCTCCGGTGTCCGCCGGATCGAAGCCATTACCGGCAAGGCTTGCCTGGAGGAGATGGAGCTGGCACGGCAGAGAGTGTATAATGCCTGTGCCATTCTGAAGACCAAGCCTGCAGAGCTGGCAGAGCGTCTGGAGAGCCAGGTGGAGGAGATCAAGACCCTCCGCCGCAGCATTGAAGCCTTTAAGGCGAAGGAAACTGCCGGTGAGGCTGACCGGTTCCTGTTTGGTGCAAGAACCCTGGGCGATATGCATGTGATTACTGCCAATGTACCCGATGCGGATGCCGGAAAACTCCGTCAGATGGGTGATACCCTTCGGGATAAGGATGCCAAAGTGGTTGCAGTACTGTCTTCCGTCAATGACGGTAAAGTTACCTTCCTGGCTGTTTGCGGCAAGGAGGCTGTGGCAAAGGGACTGAAGGCCGGTGAGCTGGTGAAGCTGGTATGTACGGCGTGTGGCGGTTCCGGCGGCGGCAAGCCTGATTCTGCTATGGGTGGCGGTAAGGATGTCAATAAGGTTGACGACGCCCTTGCACAAGTGGATGATTATGTAGCTTCCAAGATCTGATAGAAACGGCGCCGCCTTCGGGCGGCGCTGTTTTTGGAAGGGGGGACATGGATGCGGAAACTGATGTGGTTTACAATTGGCTTTGCCACCGCCTGCGCAGTTGCGGTTTCGGTGCATATGGGAATGTGGGGACTGCTTCTGGCAGTGCTGATTCTCGGTACCAGCATAGCTTTGTTTACAGTAAAGACAGTCAGATGCACAGTGACCTCTCTGATCCTGTTGGGGACAGCATCCGGCTTTGTTTGGGTGTTCGGATATGATGCTTTGTATTTGAATACGCCAAGAGGCGTTGATGGAATGTCTGTGGAAAGCAGCATCGTCATATCGGACTACGGCGATCCCACAAATTCCGGCAGTACTGCCGATGGTTATATTAAGCTTGAGGGTAAGTACTATAAAATCAGAATTTCTTTAACGGGGAAGGAGCTTTTAGAGCCGGGGGACATCGTGACCGGGACGGCTCTTTTGAAGATGACCTCGGGCGGCAGGGAGGAGAATATCAGCTATCTTCGGGGAGATGGTATCCTCCTGGTGGGGTATATGGATGAGCAGATCAATCTGGAGCACGGGAAGATACCTGCATGGTTACGTTTGCCTGCACAGCTGCGAAAAAGTATCAAAGAAACCATTGATGCCCTTTTTTCGGAGGATGCGGCAGGCTTTGCCCGGGCGTTGGTGATGGGAGATACTTCCGCTTTAGCCTATACCCATGATGTGTCCATGCAGATCTCGGGAATCCGTCATGTGGTGGCTGTCTCCGGATTGCATGTGTCGATCCTTTTCTCCTTTGTGTATATCGCCGGCGGAAAGCGGGGGATATGGACAGCGCTCTTTGGTATTCCCCTGCTTGTCCTGTTTGCGGCGGTAGCGGGATTTACGCCCTCTGTGGTTCGCGCCTGCGTGATGCAGATTTTAATGATCCTTTCGTTGCTTTTGCATAAGGAATACGATCCTCCCACCGCCCTTGCAACGGCAGTCCTTGGTATTCTTCTCTTTGATCCTAGTATGATCACCTCGGTCAGTCTGCAACTCTCTGCAGGCTGCATAATTGGCATTTTTCTGTTTAATCAACCCATCCATGATTGGTTTCTTCGGGGGAAGTTAAAGAAACTGGCAAAGGGGAAAGGGGTTGCCGCAAAGGTTATCCGATGGACGGTGTCTACGGTTTCCGTAAGCTTAAGCACGACGATTGTTACAGCACCCCTTGTATCATACTATTTTGGTGCGGTAAGCCTTGTTGGTGTGCTCACAAATCTATTAACCCTGTGGGTGATTTCTTTTGTTTTCTATGGAATCATTCTCACTTGTGTGTTTAACCTCTTTGCCGTTCCTTTGGCTGTAGGCATAGCATGGGTGGTTGCATGGCCCATCCGGTATGTACTGTTGATTTCCCAATTGTTGTCGAGCCTGCCTTTGGCTGCGGTGTATACCTGTAATGTTTACATTGTGCTGTGGTTGGTCATGAGCTATGTCTTGCTTGCAGCTTTTCTCAAAAGCAAAAATAAGCACCCCGTTATATATGCATCCTGTGTTGCTGTGGGATTGGTTTTGGCTGTCCTTGCCGGACGGATGGAGCCGGCGGTTATGCCCATCCATACCACGGTTTTGGATGTGGGACAGGGGCAGTGTATCTTGCTGTTTTCTGATTCCGGTACCTACATGGTGGACTGTGGCGGAGATTTCGGAAAATCAACGGCAAATTCCGCGGCGCAACTGCTGCTGTCCAGGGGGATTACCCGTTTGGATGGAATGATACTGACCCACTATGATGCAGATCACGCCGGTGGCGCGGAGTATTTTCTTTCCCGTTTTCCTGTAGACAGGCTGTATCTTCCGGATATAGAAGACGGTGGCGACATTCGCAGTACTCTGCAGCAAAGCTATGGATCACTTACCACTTGGGTCAGTGATAAGAAACTCATCGAGTCTGGAAATTCTAAACTTTGGCTGTATCCGAGTACGGAGGGCAAAAATGAGAACGAAAGCTCGCTGAGTGTCTTGTTTCAAAAGGAAAACTATGATATACTGATAACCGGTG
>JAGAMQ010000143.1 GCA_017624645.1 Oscillospiraceae bacterium | reverse complement strand
TCTGTTGAGTGGAACAATTTTTACCGGGGTACGACCGATACAGGAATCTATATCCCATCCGGTCAGTCCGGCTGAAAAAAAGAGATTCAAAAGTTTTGCCACTGTTTCTCCAAAGGAAACATTTTTGAGGTCAGCAGTTTCCTCCCGGGAGAAAACGGGGAGGCGGAACGGGACATACAGTCCGCCGTCAGAGGCTGTATTCCAATGCAGCGCCTTGTAGGCGGTATGGGCATCGCGGTCGTCACGCGTTGTTATATACAGCATTTATCCATCACTCCAATTGCATTATTCCAAAAAATATCCATTACCGTAGATTCTTCCACGCCTCTACCGATCAGATGCTGTGCAAGAAGCGGATAGCTTTCGATTCCCGTGATGCCATCACATAACGTTTCACATCCGTCAAAATCGCTGCCAAGACTGATGTGTTTGCCGCTGGGGTCTAAGGACAAGAAATGAAGAATATGGTCGCACAGTGCATCTACACCGGGTTTTTCACCGACAAAATCCGCATACTGATTAATACCCACAGTTCCGCCTGTCTTGCAAATTTGAAGGAACATATCATCTGTTAGATTGCGCGTATGTCCGCAGACAGTACGACTGTTGGAGTGGGAGGCGATTATAGGTGCGGTGGTGATGTCCATGATATCATAGAATCCTTCGTCACTGATATGGCTGACATCGATGATCATACCTAACTGCTGTGCTTTCCTGACGTATTCCCGTCCCAGATCTGTCAGTCCACCACCGGTGACATGAGATCCGGTTAAGGGATTTTGCTCATTCCAGCCGAGGGTGGTGACACGAAAGCCTACCTGATACAGATCATCCAAAAGCTGAGGATCAAACCCGAAACCGGCAGGTCCTTCAATGGAGAGTATTGCTGACATCCATCCGCTGGAAGTGTTGTTACGCACGTCGTCAGCTGTATAAGCAATGCGCATCTTATCGCTGTTTTTTTCCACTTCCCGGAGGATTGTAGCCAGCTCCAGTTCAAAACATTCCACTGGAGAAGGTCCTTCCTTTTCTATGGTTGTTGTGAAGCATGCGAAGCACTGAGCATATCCAGGAAGATCAGACGCCCGCTCCAAATCGATATGGCCACTGTTTTTTTGTAGACTGCCACATTCGTGCATGTTTTTTCCCAGCAGGGATAATGCTGTATCGCAATGCAGGTCAAAGACGGGAAACTTCATTGAAAAGCGTCCTCCATATGATTGATGGTGGGAGATTTTGTAGCTATTCCTTCCGGTGCGTATATTTCGATCACATCAAAGCGTGGCTGGAGCTCTGTGGGGGTTTGAGACAGATACATCTGCGCAGTGGTCCGCAGACGCTCCTGCTTATAACGGTCAACAAATTCAAAGGCGTTTGCAAACTTATCTGATTTTCGCAGCTTTACCTCCACAAACACCAGGTTCTCTTTGTTGGACGCTATGATATCGATCTCTCCAAAACGGCAGCGGTAGTTGGTTGCCAAGATACGAAACTTCTTTTTGCGCAGATACTTGGCAGCAAGCGCTTCTCCCCAGGCACCGGTGAGATTATTCTGTCCCATATAATTTCTTTAAGAATGTCATCCGATGGATGGGGCAAGGTCCAAATTGCTTTAAAGCCGCGTAATGAGCCTTGGTGCCGTAGCCTTTATGTACCTCAAAAGCGTACTGGGGATATTGTTTTGCCATTTCCAACATGTAGTCATCCCGACTCACTTTGGCCAGCACGGATGCTGCCGCAATGCTTGCACTGAGACTGTCACCCTTTACGATGGTTTTGGCTGGGACATTCAATTCCGGTGCCCTATTCCCATCGATGAGTACGATATCAGGCGTAACGGTCAGTTGTGCTACGGCCTGGGACATGGCCTGAAAGGTTGCTTGCAGGATGTTGATACTGTCGATCTCTTTTTCATGGACCATAACGATGGAATATGCTACAGCAAGATCCTTGATAACAGGAAATAACTCCCGCCTGCGCTTATCCGTAAGCTTTTTGCTATCATTAAGCCCCGGAATATCGATGTTTTCCGGTAAGATAACAGCTGCGGCGCAGACAGGGCCAGCCAAGGGCCCTCTGCCCGCTTCATCCACACCACAAACAAGCTTCATTCCGGCGTCGAAACATTCCTGCTCATATTCCCACATATTCAGTTCACTCATAAAGCATCCTCCGGCATTTCCAAAGTAAAATGGCCCAGTTTTCCACTGCGGTACTCATCCAGCAGGACTTTGGCCGTGCGCTCCGTGTGGATCTCACCTCTGGAAAGAAGATACCCCCGTTTTTTTCCGGCTGCTTCCAGCAGTTCGTAGCCCGGGGTTTCTGCCGGCAACGCTATGCCGTAACGGTTTGTAAGGGTATGGGGATAATGCTTGTTTAACAATTCCATCAGGTAGCAGGCAAGCTCCTCTGTATCGATCACGTTTTCCTTGACTGCGCCGGTATATGCCAGCATCATGCCAACCTTGGGGTCTTCAAATTTGGGCCAGAGAATACCGGGAGTATCCAAAAGCAACAAAGAGTTGTTCACAGTGACCCATTGTTTTCCCCTGGTTACGCCGGGACGGTTCTCTGCTCTGGCACTTTTTCTGCCAGAGATCTGATTGATCAAAGTAGATTTGCCGACGTTAGGAATTCCGACGATCATGATACGCAGAGCCTTGGCCATTCCTTTTTCAGCATTTCGTTCCAGTTTCTCCTTAAGGACGCTGCGTACGGTGGGCTCAAAATCTGCGATTCCCCTCCTGGTCTTGCAGTCAGTTGCTACAGCCGCAATTCCTTTGCTGCGAAAATGGGCAAGCCATTTTTGTGTTGCGTTGGCATCTGCAAGATCCATACGGTTCAATATCACGATACGGGGCTTGGAACCGCAGATTTCATCAATATCAGGGTTTCTGCTGGAAATGGGTATCCGGGCATCGACGATCTCGCACACTGCGTCTACCAGCTTCAGGTCCGCTTCAATCTGACGGCGGGTCTTTGTCATGTGACCGGGATACCACTGTATATTCATGTTGCTGGACATTATGACACAACTCCTACTCTGTCAAAGTTTTGCTTGACCTTTCCGCCGTCGGTCCCGGGGAACATTAAAAAGATTGCTCTGCCCAAAATTTCGCGCTTGTCGATCAAGCCTATTTCGGGGCTGCGGCTATCTTTTGAGGAGTTTCTGTTGTCGCCCATTACAAAAACACAGCCCGGATCGACTACCAACGGAAAGGATACACCTTCCGGGAGTGTTGTGGGCGTGTTGGTATAAGGTTCGTACAAGGCTGTACCATCAACATAGACGATGCCTTCCAGAAAATCCACATCGACAGTTTGTCCTTCTGTTGCGATGACACGCTTAATGATAGGCTTCCCGTCATCGTAAACATCCTTGGATGCAACGATAATGTCTCCGTAAGACGGTTCGCTGTAGAGAGTGTTACAGGTCAGTAACAGCCAATCGCCGTCAATGAGAGTGCTGTTCATGGATGGACCGGATACCACAACCACCCTGAAACAAAGAGAAAATACAAGCAGTACACCGGCTACCAAAAAAACAATATCATGGAGATAAGTCAGAAACAGGTTCTCCTTCCTGCTGTTGGTGGATTCCTTTTGATTTCCCTGTACTGGGCACACATCGGATTGGAGATCCGTATTCCTTTCGTCCATTTTGTCACCTCCCGCATAAACACACATTCTATATAATTATACACGATAAAGACAAATAAAAAAAGAGGGTTTCCCCTCTTTTTTTATTCTTTTTTCCGTTAGACCTTTTTCTTGACCTTGGCAGCCTTGCCAAAGCGCTCACGCAGGTAGTACAGCTTAGCGCGGCGAACCTTACCCTTACGGACGGTCTCAACCATGGCAACATTGGGAGAGTGAACAGGGAAAACCTTCTCACAGCCAACACCGTAGCTGACACGCCGCACAGTGATGGTCTCACCGATGCCGCCGTGCTTACGGGCAATGATAGTGCCCTCAAACACCTGGATACGCTCACGAGAGCCTTCCTTGATCCGAACATGCACACGAACGGTGTCGCCAACCCGCATTTCGGGCAGCTCTTCCTTCATGTACTGGCTAGACAGAGCCTTAACCAAATCCATATCTTTGTCCTCCTTGTTATTAGGCGTTCGTGCAACGGTCTCTCCGGCGATATGGTTCCCGGCGTTGTAGAGGACTCACCTTGTTTTCAGACCGTGGTATTATACCATGCACTTTTGTAAAAATCAAGCATAAATTTTGATATTTTCAAACCTTTTTCCATAATTGTCATAGCAACAGTCCGCCGGACCGTTGCATTTAAGTTTTTCGAATCTCGTCAACAGAAAAAGACAGGAATGACAAAGGTTATTTCTACCTTTGGGTCCGAGTGTCGAGATTCGTTTGCATTTCCGCTGTTGGCAGAAATTAAGGTAGTGACCAGTTTTTGAACTGGTCACAGCAACAGTCCGCCGGACTGTTGCATTTAGGTTTTTCGAATCTCGACAAAAGAAAAAGACAGGAATGACAAAAGTCATTCCTGTCTTTTGG
This sequence comes from Oscillospiraceae bacterium, assembly GCA_017624645.1. GTDB lineage: Bacteria > Bacillota > Clostridia > Oscillospirales > Oscillospiraceae > Faecousia. The sequence goes on along the minus strand of JAGAMQ010000143.1, from coordinate 773 downwards.
TCCGAGTGTCGAGATTCGAACTCGAGGCCTCTTGAACCCCATTCAAGCGCGATACCAAACTTCGCCACACCCGGATAAATGCTTGCGTCGGCTGACTGCCAAAGTATAGTAGCACACCTGTCAACAAAATGCAAGCATTTTTTTTAATTTTTTTAAAATTTTTAGCCGCCGGAATCAGACTTGATGACTTTGCCCATATTCCAGAGCTTCACCACCTGCTTCTCTGCTTCTTTTTTCTGAGTTTCGTCAGCATATTCCACATACACTGTATGGGCACTGCAATCGGCACATTCCACCTGCACATTCCAGCCGCCCTCGTGAACCACGAAGCCACAGCCACGGCAAACGGGACACTCCTCCAAAGAGAAATTAGGATTGATTTCCATATTTATCACTCCTTACCTAAAAATATTTTGCGCAGCATCATAGATTTCCATCCGGGTGCATCTGCTGAATGACGGCGCATACTCCGGTGCGAAAGATGAGATGGCAAGAGTCAGTTGGTTGGGGTTGAGGGTAGGATTCTGACAACAGATAAGGCAATCCAATGTCACAGTGTCCTCCCCTGCTTCGTAGATTTTAATGTTCCTGATCATAGGGATGATGTCCTGATCCTGTATACCGCTCTTTGTCTTTTTAGGCAGGATCAGTTCCGGACGGTGGAACAAAGCGTCCAGAGCTGTAACCGCGTTTTGGGGAATACCATTGTCATACTCCAAAGATATACGGCAAGCCAGCAGGGACAGTTCTCCCACCTTCCTGCCACCGTCGTA
>JAGAMQ010000142.1 GCA_017624645.1 Oscillospiraceae bacterium | reverse complement strand
TCAGGAACAAAATAAGGAATCTGACGAATACGCTCTGTAACAACAGCAGCCGGTTCGTCTGTCATTTGGCAGCCATCCGGTCCGTAACACTTTACACCGTTATATGCACCGGCATTATGGCTTGCGGAGATCACAATACCGCATCCACATCCCAGCTCACGAACAGCATAGGAGAGCATGGGAGTAGGTGCCAATCTGTCAAACAGGTACGTCTTTATTCCCTTCTCGGCAAAAGCCACTGCACAGACCTCCGCAAACAGTTGGGAGTTGTGTCGGGAATCATAGCCAATGGCAGCCTTCTGCGGAAGATCGGCAGAGGAAAGCCAAGATGCCATTCCCTGAGCAGCTCTGCGAACAGTATAGCGGTTCAGGCGATTGCTTCCGATTCCCATAATCCCCCGAAGACCAGCCGTACCAAACTGGAGTTCTGCACCAAATCTGCCCTTAAGTTCCTCAACATCATCCTTGATCGAATCCAATTCCGCCTTTACATCCGACGGAAGATCAGCATTACACCAAAAACGATAATTCTCAATATAATCCATCAGAATACCTCCAATTCCTTTAAAAAAAACAGCCCAAATATGAATTTGAGCTGTTTCTCTAACATTTTAAACTTCTGCGTCATCCGCAGCTGCAACAGCAGAACGCTTCTCCTGGCTCTCAACCAGTGCCTTGAACTTGGTACGGGTGTCACGAACATCCTCAAGAGACATAGCAATTGCTTCTTCAGTACGACGAAGGGCATCATCCATGTAATCATTGCTTGCCTTCCGCAATTCGGACATCCGGGTCTGGGTCTGTTCCACCATTTCCTGGCACTGACGCTTAGCCTCCTGATAGATAGCCTCCTGCTCTACCAACTGGGAAGCCTTTTCCTGTGCCTGACGGATCAAACCTTCTGCCTCACGGCGAGCCTGGCCGATCAATTCGTTGCGGGACTCCACAATGGTACGGGCCTGCTTCAGTTCCACAGGCAGTTGGGCAATGATCTCATCCAGCATATCCAAAACCTTATCGCGTTCAAGAATACACTTGTCCGCACCCAAAGGCAGTGCCCTCGCGTCCTGTACCATATCATACAATGCGGAAATAATATCTTCAATAGTCTGCTCGTTCATTTTCTTCTTCCTCCTCGGTTATTTCGATGTAATTCTCTGCTTAAAATCGGGGATTATCTGCTCCGGTAAGAAATCAGAAAGATCTACATTGTAGTTACCCAATTCCTTAACTGTACTGGAGCTTAAATACATATATTGGTGTTCTGCTGTCAAAAACATGGTGTCCAAACTCGGGTTGATCTTGTGGTTAATCAACGCCATCTGGAACTCATTTTCAAAATCAGAACCTGCCCGCAGACCTTTCACGATCACGCAGCTGCCTTTACGTTTTGCATACTCGGCAAGTAATTCATCAGACGAATCCACCTCAACATTGGGCAGATCACCGATCACTCTGCGAATCAGCTCAACCCGCTCATCTCTGGTAAACAGCGGTGACTTGGCACAATTGACCATAACACAAACAATCAGTTTATCAAAAATATTCGCAGCACGTCTGATAATATTAAGATGCCCGCTTGTTATGGGATCAAAACTGCCGGGATAAATCGCAATCTTCATAAGAACAACTTCAATCTTTACGGTAAAGGGTCAAAATCGTCTTTCCGTATTTGTAATCTTTAGAGCGTGAAAAGCCAGAAAATTCAAGCAACAATTCCTTCTCTAAGGGACGCTCTGTAGCTATTATACCACCAGATTGTAAAATGTCAATTTCTGTTATCATTTTTAATGCATTTTCCAGAAAAACTTCCGTATAAGGGGGGTCCAGAAGTACAATATCAAACGGTTCGCCGGCACTCCGAAGATAGGACATGTAGTCACAACAGACTACTTTTGCCCGATTTTCCAATCCGGCACGGCGCAGGTTTTCCCGAATCAAATTGCAGGCAGGCTCCCGGGAGTCCACAAATACTGCAGAAGCCGCACCGCGGCTCAAAGCTTCGATCCCTAGCTGACCGGTGCCGCCGAACAAATCCAGCACCCGTGTTCCGGGAAGTTCAAAATGAAGTATGCTGAACAGCGCCTCTTTCACTCTGTCCGCAGTAGGCCTGGTCTGTAGCCCCTCGGGTGTTTTCAACACAGTACCCCGGGCACTTCCGGCAATCACACGCACTATGACTTCTCTCCTTTCTTCTTTCGAAAATGTTCATACACTGCGTTGGCAGCATCCTTGGGCAAAATCTGTTCAAGCTCTGTAACAGAAGCAGCAGACACAGCTTCAACAGACTTGAACCGTTTTAAAAGGTCCTGCTTCCTTTTCGGACCGATCTTCGGAATCTTGTCCAGCTCTGAATACCGCAAGCGTCTGCTGCGCAACTTCCGGTGATAGCTGATGGCAAAACGGTGAGTTTCTTCCTGGATGCGGCCCACAAAAGAAAACACAGACTGCTGATTATCGATACGAATTTCCTCACCGGCAGAGGTAACCAAAGCCCGGGTACGGTGCCTATCGTCCTTGACCATACCAAATACCGGAAAAGACAGTCCTAATTTCTCCAGCACATCTACAGCAATTCCCGCGTGAACTTGCCCGCCATCGATCAGCAGCAGATCCGGGGTAGCTGAAAACCCTTCATCGCCATCCAAATAATGTGCAAAACGTCTGGTCAATGTTTGGTGCATAGCCGCATAGTCATCCTGCCCCGGAAGGTCTCTGATCTGAAAACGCTTATATTCACTCCTCCGGGGTTGCCCCTGGTAAAACACGACCATGCTGCTGACCATATCCGTACCGGATATATTGGATATATCAAAGGACTCTATGCGAACCGGCGGATCTATCTGCAACATCTTACCCAACAAATGCAGTGTTCCGTTTATTCGCTCATCCAATCCCGTAATTCTATCTACCTCTTCCCTTGCGTTCTGTTTTGCCATTTCACACAAACGAAGATTATCGCCCCTCTGAGGAACTTTGAACCGGGTACGGATATGATAT
>JAGAMQ010000141.1 GCA_017624645.1 Oscillospiraceae bacterium | reverse complement strand
GAAACACAAAACCTTTCAAGGTAGAGAAGGAGATCACCGTTACCATCGAGGAGCGGATCATCGACGATCACGAGGATACCGCAGAAGAGCTCCAGACCCGGGCACCCGTTGTGGTGGTTATGGGTCACGTGGACCACGGTAAGACTTCTACCCTGGATGCCATCCGTAAGACCTCCGTTACTGCCGGTGAGGCCGGCGGTATCACCCAGCACATCGGTGCGTATACTGTAGATGTAAACGGCAACATGGTCACCTTCCTGGATACCCCCGGCCACGCCGCCTTTACCTCTATGCGCGCCCGTGGTGCCAAGTCCACGGATATCGCCATTCTGGTGGTGGCTGCCGACGACGGCATCATGCCCCAGACCATCGAATCCATCAACCACGCCAAGGCTGCCGAGGTGCCCATCATCGTTGCCATCAACAAGATGGATAAGCCCGAGGCACATCCCGACCGGATCAAGCAGCAGCTGACGGAGCATGAGCTGATCCCCGAGGAATGGGGCGGCGACACGGTGATCGTTCCCATCTCCGCCAAGACCGGTATGGGTCTGGAGGAGCTGCTGGAGATGGTCATTTTGACCGCTGAGGTGCAGGAGCTGAAGGCTAACCCCAACCGCCGGGCAAAGGGTACGGTTATCGAAGCACGGCTGGACAAGACCCGTGGTCCTATCGCTACCCTGCTGGTGCAGAACGGCACCCTGAATCAGGGAGATATCGTCATTGCCGGTACAGCCGTGGGCCGTGTCCGTGTTATGACCAATGACAAGGGCCGTACTGTCAAGACTGCCGGTCCCTCCGTGCCTGTGGAGATCACCGGTCTTGCAGAGGTCCCCGCCCCCGGCGACGAGTTCAACGCCGTTACCGACGAGCGCATGGCAAGAGAGCTGGTGGAGCAGCGGAAGCAGGCTGCCAAGGATGCTGCCGCCAATGCTATGCAGAAGGTCACCTTGGACAACCTCTTTGCCAAGATGCAGGAGGGCGAGATGAAGGAGCTGCCGCTCATCGTCAAGGCTGACGTCCAGGGTTCTGCCGAAGCCATTAAGGCTTCTCTGGAGAAGATCTCCAACGAGGAGGTCCGGGTTCGGGTCATCCACGCAGGTGTGGGTGCCATCAACGAAAGCGACATCCTGCTGGCCTCCACTGCCGGTGCCATCATCGTGGGCTTTAATGTCCGCCCCGATGCCGCTGCCCAGGCAAGCGGCCAGCGGGCCAATGTGGATATGCGGTTCTACCGGGTCATCTACGACGCCATCGACGAGATCGAGTCTGCCATGAAGGGCATGCTGGCACCCCAGTTTGAGGAGGCCGTTATCGGTCACGCCGAGGTGCGCATGACCTACAAGGTTTCTGCCATCGGCACCATTGCCGGCTGTATGGTCAAGGACGGCAAGATCACCCGGGATGCACAGGTTCGTGTGCTTCGGGACAATATCGTGATCCATGAGGGTGAGGTCGGCTCTCTGCAGCGGTTCAAGGATTCCGTCAAGGAAGTCACCGCTGGCTACGAGTGCGGCATGAGCATCCTGAAGTTCAACGATATCAAGGAAGGCGACGTCTTCGAGTGCTTCGTCATGGAAGAGGTCAAGAGATAATCAGGCATATAGTCCTCGCCGTGTCGCATCCGCGGCACGGCGAGTTCTGAATTGGAGGATATACTATGGCATCCAACCGTATCGGAAGAATCAATGAGGAGATCCAGAAGGAGCTTTCCTCTCTCATCCGCAATCTCAAGGACCCCCGGGTCCAGGACACCATGATCTCCATTACTCATGTGGAGACGACCCCTGACCTTCGCTATGCCAAGGTCTATGTAAGCTTCCTGCAGGAGGAGCGGGCAGCGGATGCCCTGAAGGGCCTCAAGTCTGCCGGCGGTTACCTGCGCCGGGAGCTGGGTGCAAGCCTGAAGCTGCGCTATACTCCGGAGCTGGTATGGGCGCTGGACGATTCCATCACCTACGGAGCCAAAATGCTGAAGCTTATCAACTCTTTGGAGGTGCGTGAAGATGGCGAAGCTGACGGTCAGTGAGACCGCTGCGTACCTTCGGCAGCGGGACTGCTTTGCCATCGTGACCCACCGCCGTCCCGACGGGGACACCCTGGGCTGTGCCGCTGTGCTGTGCCGGGGTCTGCGGCAGCTGGGCAAGACTGCCCATGTGCTGGAAAATCCCGAGATCACCCAAAAATATGCCCACCTGCTGGAGGGTCTGACCAAGACCTCTGTGCAGGAGGGGGATACGGTGGTGTGCGTGGATGTGGCTGCGGACACCATGCTGCCGGAGTGCTTCAAGGGGCTTTCTTTTGGACTGCGCATCGACCATCACCGGGGCGACAGATCTTTTTCTGAGCATGAACTGGTGATCCCCACTGCCGCTGCCTGCGGCCAGATCGTGTATGATGTGCTGACCCAAATGGGTGTTTCTTTGGATGTTCCCATGGCAAACGCCCTGTATACTGCCATTTCCACAGATACCGGCTGCTTCCGCTATCCCAACACCAAGGCGGATACCTTCCGGGTAGCGGCTGCCTGTGCAGAGGTCAGCCAGGACCTTGCCATGCTCAATCAGGTGCTTTTTGAGACCAATTCCCTTGCCCGGCTGAAAATGCAGGGCTGGATGGTGGAAAATGCCCGGTTCCTTTGTGACGGACAGATCTGCATTTGTCCCATTCCTTTGGAAATTGAAAAGGAGATCGGGGTCAAAGAGGACGATATGGAAAATATTTCCGGCTTCCCCCGTTCCATCGAGGGCGTGAAGATCGCCGCCACCCTGCGACAGGAGGGAAGCGGTAAGGTGAAGCTCTCTGTCCGGTGTCTGCCGGAATACGATGCTTCCGCCATTTGTCAGAAATTTGGTGGTGGCGGTCACCGGGGCGCTGCCGGTGCCAGCATGATGCTGCCCATGGAAGAAGCTGTGGAGGCAGTCATTGCCGCCATGCCCCAGCTGTGAGAGGACCATTATGAACGGAATCGTTATTGTGGATAAGCCGGAGGGCTGGACCAGTCAGGATGTGGTGAGCAAGCTCCGGGGCGTACTGCACACCCGCAGGATCGGCCACGGAGGCACTCTGGACCCCATGGCTACCGGTGTGCTGCCGGTATTCGTGGGCAGAGGGACCCGGGCGGTGGAGTTTTTTGAACACGCGGAAAAAGCCTACGAAGCGGTGCTGCGTCTGGGTATTACCACCGACACCGAGGATATTTCCGGTACGGTGCTGACCCGGTCACCGGTGGAGGTGACCCGGGAAACATTCCTTTCTGCCCTGGAGAGCTTCCGGGGAGAGATCCTGCAGGTGCCGCCCATGTACAGCGCCATCAAAATAAACGGCCAAAAGCTTTGCGATCTTGCCCGGAAGGGCAGGCAGGTGGAGCGCCAGCCCCGAAGTGTGACGATCCACTGCCTGGAATGTGTGGAATTTTCCGGAGATACAGCACGGCTGCGGATCGTCTGCTCCAAGGGTACATACATCCGTACCCTTTGCAAGGATATCGGAGAAAGCCTTGGCTGCGGCGGCTGTATGGAAAGCTTGCGGCGGATCCGTGCCGGAGAATATACCGCGGAGCAATCCATTCCCCTTGCACAGTTGGTGGCGCATCCGGACCCGGAGAGTCTGCTGCTGAGCATTGACAGTATGTTTACCGGCTATGAGGCGGTGACCCTGTCAGACAGGCAGGCACTGCGCTGCCGCAACGGCAACAGTTTTTCCATCGACCTGCCCGACGGCACCTACCGTGCCTATGACCAAAATGGGGAGTTCCTCATGCTGGCAAAGGTGGAAGCAGGAGTTATGTCAACTGTAAAAAGTTTTTTTGAAGTGAGATCTGAATGAAAGAGAGAACCATTTACGCTCTGGGATTTTTTGACGGGGTGCATTTGGGGCATCGGGCGTTGCTGGATGCCTGCCAGGCCCTTGGGGAAGCCACCGGGGCGAAAAAAGGCGTAATCACCTTTACCACCCACCCCGACGGACTGGTGTCCGGGGCTTCCCCCCGACTCATTACCTCCCCGGCGGACCGGAAGAGGCTGCTTTTGGATGCAGGAATGGAAACCGTTGTGGAGCTGACCTTTGACAGGGAACTGATGCAGATGCCCTGGCAGGAGTTTTACCGGCTTCTGCGTACGCAATACGGCGCAGCAGGCTTCGTATGCGGGGAGGATTTTCGTTTCGGCAGCCGGGGTGCGGGCAATGCCGCGCTGCTCATAGAGCAGTGCAGGCAGGATGGAATTCCCTGCACCGTGGTCCCCCAGCAGAAGCTGGCAGGTACGGTGGTGTCTTCCACCCATATCCGCGCCTTGCTGGAAAAGGGCGATCTTCGTGGCGCAAACAGCTTTTTAGGGCATCCCCACATTCTCACCGGCAGGGTGGTGCCCGGCAGACAGCTGGGCAGGACCATGGGAACGCCCACAGCCAATCTGTCTGTTGATCCTTTGCTGCAGCTGCCGGTCAACGGCGTCTATGCCTGTCGCGCTTTGGTGGAGGGTCATGCCTATCCGGCGGTGACCAACATCGGCACCCGCCCCACTGTGGGAGGCAGCCATGTGACCGTGGAGCCGTGGCTGCTGGATTGGCAGGGGGATCTCTACGGCAAAGAGCTGACCCTTGTGTTCTATGAATACCTGCGCCCGGAGAAAAAATTCCCCGACCTTGGGGCTTTGGAGGCGGAAATTCGGAAAAATGCCCAAGAAACCCGAAAAATACTTGAAAATTTCCCTTTACATTTGGGAAAACTTATGATATGATAACCGGGCTGGCTATGGTCGGACGAGGGCTTATTGAAAAATATACTTTTATGGCTTGGCCGAGAGGTTTTGATTCAGTTCAAGCTTTGCGGTTTTTGGAATACTTTGTGTATTGCAAAATTCGCAAAGGGAAGAAATGGAGCGAAAGATCCGGACAAGGCAAGGAAGGATATTTTGAAATATGCCCCAAAAAAATTATGCCCGCTGCTCAGTTTTGGGAAGTCACCGACCCTTTACTTGGCACGAGGTAAATTTAAGAAAAGGTGGAAAACACAATGATTCAGAAGGAAAAGAAGACTCAGGTTATCCTGGAGAACGCTACCCACGAGGGCGATACCGGTTCTCCCGAGGTTCAGGTTGCCATCCTGACCGCCCGTATCAACGAGCTCACCGAGCACCTGCGTACCCACAAGCATGACAACCACTCCCGTCGTGGTCTTTTGATGATGGTTGGTAAGCGCCGCAACATGCTGGACTATCTGGCAAAGAAGGACATCAACCGTTACCGTGCAATCATCGCCAAGCTGGGCATCCGTAAGTAAGTCTGCAAAAAAGGGCGACCTCGGTCGCCCTTTTTATAAAATGCACCCCTAAAACAGCACAAATCATAAAGAAGTTTAGTGGTGCAGGAAAAAAGAAGAAAGCATGCACTTTCGGGAGACCTTTAGCAGTTGAAGGTAGTGTCGCAAGTCGACGCCAGCTTCAAGTGCTAAACCTCCCGAATCAGATGGCAACCGCTTAAATCATCAAAAATGCGTTTTTAGAGGTTGCAAAGAGCGCCTTAAAAGGCTGCGAAACAAAAAGGAGGAAAACAAATGATTACTCGCAAGCAGTATCCCAACCATCATGTTTATGAGATGGAGATCGGCGGCCGTCCCTTTACCGTGGAAACCGGTAAGGTGGCAGAGCTTGCCAACGCTGAGTGCATCTGCCGCTACGGCGATACCGTGGTTCTGACCACCTGCACCTGCAACCCCATCCCCAAGGCTGGCATCGACTACTTCCCTCTGACCATCGAGTTTGAGGAGCGGATGTATGCCGTGGGCCGCATCCCCGGCTCTTTTAACCGCCGTGAGGGCAAGCCCTCCGACCGGGGCATCCTGAACAGCCGTATCATCGACCGGCCTATGCGTCCCCTCTTTGACGAGGAGCTGCGTAATGACACCGTGGTCACTTGCACCGTGCTGGCCAACGACTACGAGAACCCCGTAGAGATCGTGGCTTCCCTGGGTGCTTCCATCGCCATCGCTTCTTCCGATGTGCCCTGGAACGGACCTGTTGCCACCACCAATGTTGCCCATGTGGGGGACAAGTATATCGTCAACCCCTCCGCTGAAGAGCGTGATGCCTGCGACTGCTTTGTGTGCATCGCTTCCACCTTCGAGAAGGTGGTCATGATCGAGACCGAGGCCAACGAGGCTCCCGAGGCTGTGGTGCTGGAGGCTATCCGCATCGCCCACGAGACCAATAT
>JAGAMQ010000140.1 GCA_017624645.1 Oscillospiraceae bacterium | reverse complement strand
AGACCGGATCACCCTTTCCAATAACTGCGACGGCATTGCCGCAGTTGTGGAAACATTTCTGTAAATTCCAATTTCAAGATTGCAACTGCAGGAACGATACCTACAGGTTGACGCACGAAAGAAAAACGCACTCTTTCCATCGGGAAAGGGTGCGTTTACAGTTACAAGAGATTTTTGTTATTTTTCGGTTTCTTCTGCTGCTGCAGCCAGATGTCCATGACAAACCGGTGGGGTACCAGTTTCACCAGCAGTACCTGGAATTTGATGGGCAGCCCGTGGACGGAGTAGTCCTTTTTCGTCCGGTACAGATCCTTAAGCCCTGTTGCCACCACATCTTTGGCTTCGTACAGGTGGTTGTAGTACTGCACCTCGGAGCCTTGGTTGGTTTGCAGCGCATGATAGAAGAATTCCGTCTTGACCCAGCCGGGATTCATCGCCATCATCCGGATGCCCCGACCTCTCAGCTCCCGGTTCATGCCCCGGCTGTAGCTCAGAACAAATGCCTTGGTGGCACCGTAGGTGGTGATATAAGGCACCGGCTGGAAGGCAGAAAGGCTGTCCAGCTGCAGCACATGGCTGCCCGGGCGCATATAGGGCAGGCACAGTCGGGTCACTGCCACCAATGCCTTGCAGTTCAGGTCGATCATCCGATATTCCTCTGCCGGAGGGATCCGGGAATGGTCGCCGAACTTGCCGAAGCCGGCGGCGTTGACCAGCAAACAGATGTGGGGGGATTCCTCATTCAGGAGAGTTTGCAGACGCTCAAAGCTTTCCGGGCTGCAAAGATCCAAGGGTACGGGACGCACCGGAACGGCAGCTTCCTCGGCAAGGCTTTGCAGAGCATCCTCCCGACGGGCGATGGCCCAAATTTCGTCCACCTGCACCCACTGGGACAGCTGCAGGACAAATTCCCGGCCCATGCCGGAGCTGGCACCGGTGACAATGGCAATTCTTTTCATAGTTCCTCCTTGGCAGCGGCAAGAAGTGCCGCTTTTTCGTTGGGAAGTTCCTCCTGCTGTACAAGCTCCAAAAGCCTTTCCAGCATCTGCCCCAGCTGTTTCCCCGGAGCAAAGCCTATGGCAATGAGATCCTTGCCGTCTACGTCCAGATCCCTTACGGTCAAACAGGCATCCTCCCGGAGTACCTGCTCCAGAAGCTCCTCCATGAGAGAAAAAAATTCCGGATCGTTGTCCCCGGGGACACCCTTGGCACGGTCATCGGCTTTTTGCAGCTGCAGCAGCAGACGGCAGTTTTCTACGCCGTATTTTCCCAAACGTCGGCGCAGGAGCTTTTTGTCCGGCGAGAAAGGTGTCATATGGTGCTGAATCAAAAACACCACCTTTTCCCGAAGGGCTGTAGGGGCACGAAGGGTCTGTAATATCTCCGATGCCATTTGGGCGCCGGCTGCGGCATGTCCGTAGAAATGACCTCTGCTGTTTTCATCTTGGGTAAACACCTGGGGTTTGCCTATATCATGGAGCAGTGCCGCCCACCGCAGGGGCAGAACAGGTGCTGTGTTTTCCACCACATAGGCAGTGTGGGTCAGCACGTCATAGGCGTGGTGAGGGCTGTGCTGGCAGAAGTCCCTGCAGGGAGCAAGCTGGGGGATCGCCCGGCATAAGACCGGTGCAAACCGGAGGATCTGGCGGGCGTTGATGGAAAGAATCAGTTTACATAACTCGTCAAAGACCCGCTCCCGAGCCAAGCTGTCCAGCAAGGGGCAAAGCTGCTGCATAGATTTCTCTGTGGCGAACTCCGGTTCCAGACCGAAGCGGACACTGAACCGGACACCCCGGAGGATCCGCAGGGCATCCTCTGTAAACCGGTCCGTGGGGTCACCTACCGTGCGCAACACCCCGTTTTGCAGATCCTGCGCGCCGCCAAAGGGGTCTATATACCCCTGAGTGGGAGAATATGCCATGGCATTGACGGTAAAATCCCGCCGTTTAAGATCTTCCCGAAGGTCGGGGACAAAACGCACCCACCCCGGATGACGGCTGTCGGTGTAGCCGCCTTCGGTGCGGAAGGTGGTGATCTCATAGACCTGACCGTCCATTACCACTCCGATGGTGCCGTGCTTTTCCCCGGCACGGACCAAGGTGTGGTCAGAAAAAAGGGCAACGGTCTCTTCCGGCAGGGCGTCGGTGCACAGGTCATAGTCTGTGGGGGTACGGCCCAAAAGGCTGTCCCGGACGCAGCCGCCTACGGCATAGCACTGATGACCGGCATTTTCCAGTGTGCGGATACATACCAATACATTTTCAGGAAGCTTCAAGGTCGTCACCTCCCGTGGCCGGAGCGCAGGACGGAGTGCCGGCAGCGCACCACAGCGCCATGGTCAGGAAGAAGAACCCGTCCCCGTCAGGCAAGGTGGCAAGACAGAAGAACAGTGCCCCCTGCCCGGTAAAGGTCAGCATCTGCAGGTTTCCGGAACCGGCATCCACAGCGGTACACTGATAGCTGTAGACCATCAGCAGCACGCAGGCAAGGAGCTGGAAAAAGTAGGTGCCGAACTGCGGCTCCGTGCTCCAGGACCGGTACCGGCAGATGCAGAACATGAGCAAAAACACAGTAACGATCCCCTGAAGGTAAAAGGAAGGCTTCCTTCCCTTCCAGCGGCACCAGGCCCGCAGCACAAGGGCAATGGCCGCAAAAATACCTGCGATGCCGCAAAGCAGGTAAATGTTGTTCTCACGGCTTACCAGCAAGGAAGCAGCCGTAGGAATGATGCCAATGCCCCCTATAACATTTCCCGCGGCACACAAAGCGCTCCGAGGGAACAGCTCCCGGTAGGAGCCGGTGTTTTTTGCAGACAAAACACACAGGGCAAGCGCTCCCAAAAACAGTGCCGATAGGACAAAGGAAAGGATCAGAGCAGGATGAGAGGGAAGGAAAAGACCCTTTTCATCGGTTCCGGCGGCGTAAAGCCAGCTGCGCGCACACAGGGCAATCCCGCCCATACCCAAAGAAAACCAAGGCAGGATACGCAAGTTAAAAGGATGCTTCATAACAATACACTCCAAAAAAACAATCTTAAGGATATTATACCAACCCCCCGGGAGAATTTCCAGTCCTTTCTTCACAAAAACCCCGTTTGTCTCAAAAGACAGAAGGGATCTATTTGCGGATCAGCGCAGGACCTTGGGGGCGGTTTTTTACAGATATAACGTCTTTTGAAAATGCAGAAACCCGGGCAACTTTAGAAAAATACCTCTTGTTTCCGGGAGGCAGTGATAGTATAATAAACAGAAGATACTGGAAAGAGAGGAAGTTTATGCTGATTGCCCTTTTATCTGTACTGACGGTGCTCACGGCACTTGGCGTATGTGGTGCTGCGGGTGCTTTTGCCAGCAGCATGTGGCTGTGGCTTTTGCCTGTGTGCCTGCTGGGGGGATTTTTGCTGTATGCAGCACTGGCCTTTGGCTTTTTGCTCCTGGCCTGTGCTGTGGTGGACCCCCAAAAGCCTCAGGAGGAGGACAGCCGGTTTTACCGGAACCTTGTCAACTGGTACATCGAAGCCATCCTGACTCTTGCCCGGATCCGGATACATACCCGGGGGTTGGAGAAGACCCCCCAAAGCGGAAGATTTCTCTTGGTGTGCAACCACATCCACGATACAGACCCGGCAATGATCATGCGCTGCTTCCCCAAAAGCCAGCTGGCCTTTGTGGCAAAGCGGGAGGTCCGGGAGATGTTCCTTGTGGGAAAGCTTCTGCCCAAGCTCCTTTGCTCCTTTATCAACCGGGAGAATGACCGGGAGGCGCTGAAGACCATCCTGCGGTGCATCAGCCTTCTGAAAGAGGACAAGGTGTCCATCGGCATTTTCCCTGAGGGATATATCTGCCCGGAGCGAAAGCTTCAGCATTTCCGTCCCGGTGTATTCAAGATCGCCCAAAAAGCAAAGGTTCCCATCGTGGTGTGCACCCTCCGGGACACTCAGTATGTGGTGAAGAATCTTTTGAAGCTGAAGCCCTCCCAGGTGGAACTGCACCTGCTGGATGTGATCCCCCCTGAAGAACTGGAGGGCGTGACCACCGTGGAGATCGCAGACCGGGTCTACCGGATGATGGCGCAGGACCTTGGGCCGGAGAGAGTGCTGGAAGAAAACACTTGATTTGCACACGTTTTTTGGCTATAATTAACAGATAGTAAATAATTCCGTTTTGGAGGAAGGAAAATATGAAAAACAGCGAAAAAACCTTAGAAATGATCGTAAATCTCTGTAAGAACCGCGGCTACGTCTATGCCGGTTCCGAGATCTACGGCGGTCTGGCAAACTCCTGGGACTACGGCCCTCTGGGTGTGGAGTTTAAGAACAATGTGAAGAAGGCATGGATGAAAAAGTTTGTGCAGGAATCTCCCTACAATGTGGGTCTGGATGCTGCCATCATCATGAACCCCACCACCTGGGTCACCACCGGCCACGTAGGCTCCTTCTCCGATCCTCTGGTGGATTGCAAGGGCTGCGGTGCCCGTCACCGT
>JAGAMQ010000139.1 GCA_017624645.1 Oscillospiraceae bacterium | reverse complement strand
TACGGACAGTTCCTGCAGTTTATGGTGCAGCTGAATCGAATGGCGCTGAATACCCGGCAGGAGCAGGAAACCGCGCAGCAACATTCGGAGCTGACACAGAAGGTCCTCAAATATATCGCGGAGCACCTGTCAGAAGCCCTGTCACTGGATGTGTTGGCAGATCGTTTCTATGTGAGCAAATACTATCTGTCCCATGCCTTTACCAGGGAAGTGGGGGTCAGTGTATACCGATATCTGATGATGCGCAGGCTTTTGCTTGCCCGGCAGCTTTTGCTGGCGGGGGAACCTGCGGGACAGGTATGCCGAAGCTGCGGCTTTTCCGATTATACCAGCTTTTACCGGGCGTTCAAATCCGAATATGGGATCAGTCCCCGGGATTTCGCCGCCGGAGGATGACCCGGTATGTGTTTTGTTGTGCAGTATTCATGTGCTACAGAGACAGATTTCTTTTCTAGGAAAGAACAGTCCTGTAAATATTAAATTTTCATAAATTACCTTGACAAGAAGAATTTTCTTGGCTAAAATGGGTATCGTATTGAGGGAGTAATTCGGCACCGCAAGGTGTTGGGCCTTTTCGTCAGAACGGCGTTTTCCGATGCCCGGGAAGGTTCTTATGGAATGAGACTCATACGCGAATTGCTTTGGCTGTCGCGTATGGGTTTTTTGTTTTTATAATTGGGAAAAGGAGTCAATTACATGGAAAAAGAGTATCGTTTGTCCCAAGAGGAAGTGCTGGAAGCCCTGCAGACCACGGATGCCGGCCTTACCTCTGAGGAAGCGGCACAGCGGCTGGAGAAGTATGGACCCAATAAGCTGAAGGAAGCAGAAAAAGCTACTTGGTTCCAAAAGTTTATGGCACAGCTGAAAGATCCCATGCTGATCATTCTGATGATTGCAGCACTGGTTTCCGCTGCAACCACCGTCATCACCTATCTGCAGCACAGCAATGCCGGCGAGCTGGGTGAGGGTCTTGTGGAGGTGGGTATCATCCTTGTGGTGGTGCTGCTTAACGCTATTCTGGGCGTGATTCAGGAAAGTAAGGCAGAGGCTGCCATTGAAGCCCTGCAGACTATGACCGCCGCCACTTGTAAGGTTTTGCGCGACGGCAAGCAGATGGTCCTGCACTCTGATGAGCTGGTTCCCGGTGATGTGGTGCTGCTGGAAGCCGGTGACGCTGTGCCTGCTGACGGACGGCTGCTGGAGAGCGCATCCCTGAAGATCGAGGAAGCTGCTCTGACCGGTGAAAGCGTTCCTGTAAACAAGACTTTGGAAGCCTTGGGTCTGGAAACCGAAAAGGATGTTCCTCTGGGCGACCGGAAGAATATGTGCTATATGGGCTCCACTGTGGTCTATGGCCGTGGCAAGGCAGTGATCACCCGGACCGGTATGGACACCGAGATGGGTAAGATCGCCGGTGCGCTGGCCGCCACCGCCGATGAGCAGACCCCCCTGCAGCGGAAGCTGGATGAGCTGGGCAAGACCCTGAGCTGGCTGGTGCTGGGCATCTGCGTGTTTATTTTCGTGTTTAACCTGGTGATGAAGGGCAACTACTCCATCACCGGTATTCTGGAGACCTTCATGGTCGCCGTTTCTCTGGCAGTTGCCGCCATTCCTGAAGGTCTGGCAACAGTGGTCACCGTGGTTCTGTCCATTGGTGTTACCAATATGTCCAAGCGCAATGCCGTGATCCGCCGACTTACCGCCGTGGAGACCCTGGGCTGTACTCAGGTGATCTGCTCCGATAAGACCGGTACGCTGACCCAGAATAAGATGACCGTGGTGGAGTCCACCGGCGAGGAAAAGCTGGTTGCCACTGCCATGGCGCTGTGCTCCGATGCTGCCCTCAATGAGAAGGACCAGGCAGAGGGTGAGCCTACCGAGTGCGCACTGGTGAACTTTGCCTGCAAGCTGGGACTGAAGAAGCAGGATCTGGAAGCAGCTACCCCCCGTGTGGATGAAGCTCCCTTCGATTCCGGCAGAAAGATGATGTCCACCGTCCATGACCTGGGCGGCAGCTTCGTCCAGTATACCAAGGGCGGCCCCGATGTGGTCCTGGCTCGCTGCACCCATTATTGGGAGGACGGCGAGGCAAAGCCCATGACCGAGGAAAAGCGCAGCGCTATCCTGGCAGACAACAAGGCTATGGCAGACAAGGCTCTGCGTGTGCTGGCAGCTGCCAAGCGGGACTGGAGCGAAAAGCCTGCAGATAACACCCCCGAGTTCCTGGAGCAGGAGCTGGTGTTCCTGGGTCTGACCGGTATGATCGATCCTGTTCGTCCCGAGGTCAAGGCCGCTATTGAGGAGTGCCGCAGCGCCGGCATCCGTCCCGTGATGATCACCGGTGACCATAAGGACACCGCCGTTGCCATCGCCAAGGAGCTGGGCATCATCACCGATGCTTCCGAAGCCATCACCGGTGCAGAGCTGGATGCCATCTCCGATGACGAGATCAACGAGTTTGTGAAGAAGTACGGCGTGTATGCCCGTGTGCAGCCGGAGCACAAGACCCGGATCGTCAATGCATGGAAGGCAAACGGTTGCATTACTGCTATGACCGGCGACGGCGTCAATGATGCTCCCTCCATCAAGTCTGCGGACATTGGTGTGGGCATGGGCATCACCGGTACCGATGTCACCAAGAATGTGGCAGACATGGTGCTGGCAGACGATAACTTTGCCACCATCGTTGCCGCTGTAGGCGAGGGACGCCGAATCTATGATAATATCCGTAAGGCAATCCAGTTCCTGCTGGCATCCAACATGAGTGAGGTCCTGGGTGTTTTCGGTGCCACCTTGATGGGCTTTACGCTGCTCAACCCCGTGCACCTGCTGTTTATCAATCTGGTTACCGACTGCTTCCCTGCCCTGGCACTGGGCATGGAAGAAGCAGAGCCGGATACCATGACCCGTCCTCCCCGTAACTCTAAGGATGGTATCTTTGCCGGCGGCTTGGGCGTGGATGTTGTGTATCAGGGCGTGCTGGTGACACTTATCACCATTGTAGCTTATCTCATCGGCAGCTTCTTTGAGTTTGGTCAGAACTTCTTCCCGGCACTGCGTGCCGCCGGCGAATCCGGCCACGGCATGACCATGGCATTTTTGACCATGTCTATGTGTGAGATCTTCCACAGCTTCAATATGCGCTCCCAGCGCAAGAGCGTGTTCAGCCTGCACAGCCACAATAAGGTTCTGTGGGCAGCCATGCTGGGAAGCCTGCTGCTGACCACGCTGGTTATTGAAGTGCCCTTCCTTGCTTCCGCCTTTGGCTTTACGCCCATCGGCTGGACCGAGTACGGTGTTGCTTTGGTGCTGGCACTGCTGGTCATCCCCGTGGTGGAACTGGTGAAGCTGATTCAGCGTTCTATTGGCAAGTAATAAAAGGGGAGCCGTTTCTTCCGAAACGGCTCCTTTTTATACCTTTACGATTCTTCCTTCTCTTCTGGGCTTTTCAGCCGGTTCCTGAGCCGGCTGACCCAGGATGCAGTTGCCGATGCCCCGGAGAGTTTCCGGCAGCCCCCACTGCTTCAGCAGGTCCTTGCCTTCCGGGGAATCGAACATTTCTCTTGCCCGGTGGACCCAGCAGGAGCCAAGACCAACGCTGTGGGCGGCAGTCATCAGATTGCCCATCACAAGGCTGCCGTCCTCTACCCATGTGCGCCGCTGTGGATCGGACAGCACCACAATCACGCAGGGTGCACCGTAGAAGGGATCGGTGTCGGTGCCCAAAATATCTCCATTCATCCGGGATAGCTGATCCCGGGTTTTTTTATCCCGGACTGCCACGGTGACCACCTGCTGATTGTTCATCCCCGAGGGGGCGTACAGACCGGCCTCCAGAATTTCGTTCAGCAGTGCCTCCGGCACTTGTTTGTCGGTAAAGGCTTTGGTGCTGCGGCGGGATTTGAGGGATTGGATAGTTTCGTTCACAAAAATTCCTCCTAGCTTGGATTCTGATTCTAAGGTAGCAGAATCATGGTAGTTTGTCAATGTGCCACAATCGGAATTGGTGGATTATTTAGGGAATTTTTGGTTGCATTTTGCCGTGTGTATGCTATAATGTTTCATAACCATTCTGTTGGGAGGAAATGAAAATGAAATACGATCGTAGCTATAATTTTTCCGCTGGCCCTGCCATGATGCCGGAGGCTGTTCTGGAAGAGATCCGGGATGAGATGCTCAACTACCGGGGCAGCGGAATGTGCGTGATGGAGATGTCCCATCGCAGCGCTGTGTTTCAGACCATCGTGGACGAGGCGGAGCAGGATCTTCGTGATCTGATGCAGATTCCCGATAACTACAAGGTGCTGTTCATTCAGGGCGGTGCTACCCTGCAGTTCTCCATGATCCCCATGAATTTGATGCGCAATGGCAAGGCGGTGTACATCGAGAGCGGCGCATGGTCCAAGAAGGCTGTGGCAGAAGCCAAGAAGGTGGGCGAGGTCACCGTGATCTCCTCCAAGGACAGGAACTACAGCTACATCCCCGACTGCTCTGACCTGGATATTCCCGAGGATACGGACTATGTCTATATCTGCGAGAACGAGACCATCCACGGCACTACCTGGCAGAAACTGCCCAACACCAAGGGCCATGTGCTGGTATCTGACCAGTCCTCCATGTTCCTGTCCCGTCCCTGCAATGTATCTGATTACGGTCTGATCTATGCCGGTGTCCAGAAGAATGTGGGACCTGCGGGCATGGTTGTGGTGATCATCCGTGAGGATCTGATCCGGGACGATCTGGAGAACCTGCCTGTCTATATGCAGTATAAGACCCATGCCGATGCCGCTTCCATGTACAACACCCCCAACTGCTGGGCAATTTACTGCTGCGGTAAGGTTTTCAAGTACTTAAAGAGCCTGGGCGGTCTGGAGGCTATGGATAAGATCAACCGGGAAAAGGCACAGGTCATGTACGATTTCCTGGACCAGTCCAAGATGTTCCACGGCACTGTGGAAAAAGAAGTGCGCAGCCTGATGAATGTGCCTTTCGTTACCGATTCCAAGGAGCTGGACGCACAGGTGGTGGCTGCGACCAAGGCTGCCGGCTACGATAACCTGAAGGGTCATAAGTCTGTAGGCGGTCTCCGGGCATCTATCTATAATGCCATGCCCAAGGAGGGCGTGGAGGCGCTGGTAGAGTTCCTGAAGAAGTTCGAAGCAGAAAACAGCTAAATTATAGTCAAGACCTCCGGCTTAGCTTAGCCGGAGGTCTTAATTATAGGGGGAGGAATGAGGCAGCGGCAGCTATCAGGATCGCAGGCAGCAGATTGGCTACCCGGATCTTCTTGCCCCAGATAAGGTTGATGCCTACACAGAAGATCAGAATGTTCCCTACCATGGAAAGATTTTCCAAGGCACCGGGGGTAATCAACGGTTTCATCAGTAGGGCAAGGGCTGTTATAGAGCCTTGGAGCAGTCCCACCGGAATGGCAGAGAAAATGCAGCCCTTACCCATGGAACTGGTCATGACCAAAATGATGATGAGATCCAGTACGGCCTTGGTGGCAAGGATGGAGCAATCACCAGTAAGGCCGTCTTCAATGGCACCTACAATGGCCATGGCACCAATGCACACCGTTAAGGAAGCGGTAACAAAGCCGTCGATAAAGCGGCTGTCTTTGGTGTTTCCGGTTTTATCCCGAAGCCATGCGCCGAATCTCTCGAAACCGCCTTCTATGTTCAAAATCTCGCCGATCAGCGCGCCCACGGCAAGGGATGCGATGATCAGCAGACCTCCGCCGCTTGCGATCTTTCCCTGGGATACTGTGAGCATCCCTTCCAAAGCGCCGCCGATGCCGATAAACAGCACACAAACACCGCAGACCTTGGACAGGGCATCCTGATGGGATTCTTTCAGCAGCTTGCCGCAAAGGCTGCCCAACAGACCGCCGAAGACGATGGCAGCGACATTTAAAATGGTTCCTAAGCCGAACATAGCTATCTCCTTTGCTCCAGATATTGCTGCTCCCGCTCCTGGCAGGTAAACACCAGCACCTGTCGGGATGCAGACTCGGTGAGGAGGATATCCATGGCACGGCCAAGACGGTCCGTGTCAAAGCGCACCAAAGCATCGTCCAGCACCAAGGGGGCATTGGGGGTCAGCTCCCGGGCAGCGGCAAGGCGCAGACTGAGGTAAAGCTGATCCACTGTACCGTCGCTGCGCCAACGGCTGGGTAGCAGGCTGTTTTCCGCCTCTGCTGCCGCAGAAAGGGACAGATCCTCTCCCAGCACCAGCCGGTCATACCGGCCGGCGGTAAGCCGGCGGAAGAAGTCCTTGGCGAGGGAGGTGATTCGGGGAGCAAACTGCCGCTGCAGGGCGTTTGCGGCTTCGGTAAGAGTCTGTTGGGCAAGGGTCAGTGCCTGATAGGTGTCCTCCAGACGGCGGATCCGCGTATCCAGAGCGGAAAGCTCTCTTGTAAGGGCTTCTTCGCTGCCCAGAGTTTCCTTTTGACCCTGTACCTGTCCCAGACGAAGCTGCATCTGCCGAAGCTGTACCTCGGACTGATAAAGCTGCTCCTGTGTTTCCTCTCGGGTCAAAGATAGGGTGTCCGGCTGGGCAGGTGCCTGGGCGTTTACCGGGGCGGATTCCAATGTCTGGGCGGTTTGCGCCAGTTGTCCATGACGGCGCTGCAGAGATTCCAGCTCCAGCAGCTGATCCATCATCTCTTCCCACCGGGAAATGGCAAAGGGAATTTCCTCACCGTCGGTGAGGGTTTTCCGGGATTCCAGCAAGGCAGCTTTGGCTTGGGAAAGAGCTTGCCGTTCCTGCCGGTAGACCTGCATCGCCTGTTCATAACCGGAAACCGTGTCTATATGATGCCGCAGGGCTTCCTGCCAGTCACGGATATCCTTGCTGCCGTAGGTGTTTTCCAAGGCTGCCGCCGCAGTACCGTCACCGGTGTGGAGCAACAGCTTTATAGAAAGGGGGACTACTGCCAGCAAAGGCAGCCATTTCAAAAAGGCAGGTTGCAGTCCGGGGACGGCAAGAAGCAGCATAAGGGCAGTCACTGCGCCTAAGATTGCCACGATTCCCAAGGGCAGATATTTTTTCTTATCCGTCAGCACCCCATATCTGGCAATGTCCCGGCTCAGAGTAGCCTCTGCCTGCTCCGGTGCCATGCCGAAGAAGGGTGGGCTTTGCCGGGGAGCTTCCGGCTGTAAGGGCAGGTTCAGCTCCCGGGTCTGCAGAGCTTCCACCTCCTGCCGCAGCGACTGTAGGGCATCCAGCTTTTGCCGGATCTCCTGGGCGGAGGGAAGCGTCTTGCATTGCATCTCCAGCCGGGAAAGCTCCCTGGCAGCATCGTCCCGGGCAGAGCGTGCCTGCTCCAGCTGCTGCCGGTGCGCCTGGGCATCGGCATAGGCAAGGGCGGTCATATGGTTTTTCAGGCCGGCGATCTGCTGTTCCAATACGGCTTGCTGCTGGGTAAGCTCCTGTTGCTGGGCCTGGAGCTGCTGCAGTCGGGAGAGTTTATCCTGTACCTGCTCCCGTTGCTGCTCCGCTTGGGGGAGTAAGCCGGTCTTGTTGTGGCGGCAGTTGTTTTTCAGTTCCTTGAGCTTCTTTGCCAAGGTGTCGCTGGCACCGCTTTCGTCCCCTGTGGTCACAAGGGCGTTGAGCCGACGGCGCAGGGCGTCATCCTCCGTCACCGGCAGATCCGTCAGACGGATAAAACCGGTGCGGGTGAATACGTTCTTTTCTACTCCCAAAAGGACTTGTCCGCAGTTTTCTCCGGTAAGCTGGGTCACGGGCAAACCGGTGGCGGTTTCGTAGGCACGGAAATTGCCGAAGATCACCCGTCCCTGGGTGCTGCGTTCGATGGTAATGTCCTGTCCGTTCCAGCAAAGGTCAATTCTGCCGGACATGGGCTTTCCGGACCAGGGGGCGTAGCGCTCCTTGTCTGCAAGGAGTTCCTTACTGGTGCGCTGACGGGTATCGATGCCGTAGAGCATGGCACACAGGAAGGCGCACCATGTGCTCTTGCCCCATTCGTTGGGGGCGTGGATCACATTCAGTCCCGGCTGGAGGGTCAGGGTTTGTCCGTCCAGCTTGCCGAAGGTGGCGGTCATAGAGTAAATCCTCACGGCAGAACCACCTCCTGTCCGTCCAAAATTTGTCGGGAAAGGGTGGCAGCCAGATGGATGATCCGCTGACTATCCT
>JAGAMQ010000138.1 GCA_017624645.1 Oscillospiraceae bacterium | reverse complement strand
TCTAGTTTAACAATTGATTTTGCATATAATCCTGACATGTTTCTCTCCCAAATCCATCACTGACCCATTTGCAGTGATTTGTAAAAATCCAGTGTTGAAAAGCCTTGCTCCAATTGAGTGGCAAGATACACTTCACAAAGCTGTGCAAGGACATCCAGGGTCGATTCCCCGGCACGGAATGAAAACACCTTCTGACCATCGCATGAACAAATATACCGCATGGCATCCACCCCCCCCGGTGTCACCGGCATCCTCAATCCCGAATATCCCTCTTCCCTGCACCTACCACATTCCAGCCGTCCCTCAGAAACATTGAAGCGATCCGGAAAAGGCTCATTACAGCGGTAGCATCCGTGAAGTTCAGGATAATAACCGGCAATACACGCCGCCCGGAGTTCAAAGGCAGCCTTGATCTGTGAAAGGGGGATCGACAGCTTGTCCAACGCGTACAGGCTGTTTAATGTAAGAGATTGCAGTTCTCCGGTAGGCATATCCTCCTGACTGAGGACATCCGCAACCTGTGCAAAATATGTACCCAGCGAAAGTTTCACCAGGTCCTTACGAAGGCCGTGGAAAAACTCCAAAGGATGTGCTTCATTGATCGTGTACATGCCCTTATAAGCAAACAGAATAAATTCCGAATATGTCAGCAGCTGACAAGCACCGGCAAGGGGGCTGTTCTTCCGTCGCAGACCCCTTGCTTTAACCATAAGCTTGCCGTGATTGCGCGACAGTACCGTCAAAAGCGCATCCGTATCATTGTATATCGTTACACGAAGTACCAGCCCTTGAATCGTCAGGTACATAGGGTTCCTCCCTGTGATTAAGCATGTTGTACAGCAAATAGGCCTCCGGCGCACCGGTATTCCAAAAAAGTTCCCACGCGGTTTCCTTGTTCATCCTGCTTCCCTCCCGCAAATAGGTTTTGCAGTTGAGGGCGCATTAACCGTGGAAATTATTCACTGTACCCAAAGTTGCGGACAAGGAAATCACTGTCACGCCAGTTCTCCTTATATTTGACCCATGTGGTTAAGTAAACCTGTGTACCCATAAACTTTTCACAGTCGATACGGGCCATTGTGGAGATTTTCTTCAGCATTTCTCCCCGTTTACCGATAATGATGCC
Source organism: Oscillospiraceae bacterium (assembly GCA_017624645.1). GTDB lineage: Bacteria > Bacillota > Clostridia > Oscillospirales > Oscillospiraceae > Faecousia. The sequence goes on along the minus strand of JAGAMQ010000138.1, from coordinate 4,994 downwards.
CTTATGGCTGGCCTTCTCACAAAAGATCGTTGCGTCAATATCGATGATGCCGTTATCACGTTCAGAGAACTTCGTGATCTCCACAGCGGTGCCGTGGGGGATCTCCCGGTCCAGGCACCACAGAAGCTTCTCCCGGATGATCTCCGCCATCACCTGACGCTCCGGCTGATCTGTAGTACAATCTTCCGGGAAGAGGAACGGACTATCCACGGCGTATTTCCCGCACTCTGTCAGTAGGGCATCCACACCGTCACCGGTTTTTGCTGAAATAGGAATAATCGATACAAAAGGAAATTCTCTGGAATAAACATCCATGACCGAGAGCAGTACGTCCTTCTCAACCGTATCAATCTTATTGATTGCCAACACAGCGGGGCACTTCTTCGCACGCAATTGTTCCAAAAGGCCTTGCTCCTGAGGGCCTACAGACGCAATAGGCTCCACCACCAGAATCGTCAGATCCACATCGGCAATAGAGCTTTTTGCCACATTTACCATGTAATCTCCCAGCTTGGTCCGGGGCTTGTGGAAGCCGGGGGTATCCACAAAGACGAACTGGGTGTTGCCTCTGGTCACCACTCCGCAAATGCGGTTTCGGGTGGTCTGGGGCTTATTGGAAACAATAGCGATCTTCTCCCCCACTAAGTAATTTGTAAGGGTAGACTTTCCTACGTTGGGTCTGCCTGCAATTGTGATCATAGCGGTCTTTGTTGCCATGTTAATTTCTCCTTTTCCTCTTTAGCGTTGCATGCCGGGAATCGCAGCGATGATTTTTTCTTCTTCCTGACGCATCTGTGCCTTCTGGGGACCTTCATCCAAATGGTCGTATCCCAAAAGGTGAAGAACAGAATGTATCGTTAAATACCCAACCTCTCTGCGTAGGGAATGACCGAACTGCTTCGCCTGGGCCTCGGCTCTTTCCAACGAAATCGCCATATCCCCCAAGGGACATAGTCCGGTTTCCGGATCTAGACAATCCTCCCAATCTTTGGGAAATTTCCCCGGTTCAAAAGAAAACATAGGAAAGCTTAGTACATCTGTAGGGGCATCGATATTCCGGCTGGCGCGGTTAATGGCGTGGATTCCCTCGTCATTGGTAATCAGCACATTGATCTCACAGGGCGCAGATACGCCCTGCTGTACCAAAGCAGCAGCAATGCATCTACGAAGGATGCCGGTGATGGCAAACCGCTTTACTGTAAAGCAGTCAAACGAAAGATTCAGTTTTATCTTCTGCATATTATCTCTTCCTTTTATACTGTCCTTTCACGCCGGTGATAGCCGGCTTTTTCTCCGCTTTTTTGTCCGCCCTTTCATAAGCATTAATGATTTCCTGCACCAACGCATGTCGTACAACATCCGCAGAAGTAAGGCGACAGATGGCAATATCCTTAACACCCTCCAGTACCCGAAGCGCGTCCTTCAGTCCCGAAACCTTATCCCCCGGCAAGTCGATCTGTGTTACATCACCGGTGATAACAATTTTGGAACCAAAACCAAGGCGTGTCAAAAACATTTTCATTTGTTCCCGGGTGGTATTCTGGGCTTCATCCAGAATGATAAAGCTATCATCCAAGGTTCTTCCCCGCATATATGCCAAGGGTGCAACTTCGATAGAACCCCTCTCCTGATACTTTTGGAAGGTTTCCGCTCCAAGCATGTCATACAAAGCATCGTACAGTGGGCGCAGATACGGATCCACCTTGTTTTGCAGATCACCGGGCAGAAAACCCAGTCGTTCCCCAGCCTCCACTGCCGGTCTGGTCAAAATGATCCGGTTGACAGTTCGCTCACGAAACGCGGCAACTGCAGCGGCAACCGCAAGATACGTCTTGCCGGTGCCTGCAGGACCTACGCCAATGGTAACCGTATTTTTCATGATCGCTTTCATATAGCTTTGCTGTCCTACGGTTTTTGCCTTAATGGGTTTTCCCTTTGCTGTGATGCAAACAACATCCTTTGCCATTTGCGCAACCTGTGCGTCATTGCCCTCTTTTACCAGGGTGATCAAATACCGCACTCTTTGCTCATCGATGCACTCGCCCTTGGAGGCCAGCGCCAACAGACCATCCAAGGTGTTCACTGCCTTGTCTACCGCCTCTTCCTCACCACTTACCTTCAGGTCTGTGCCACGGTTGATGATCGTTACAGACAACGCTTCCTCAATTCTGCGAATGTTTTCATCAAAGGAGCCAAAGACAGAGATCAGATCCTCTACCCTGTCCGCATTTACCAACCGCTCAACCTCTCTGCTCATATAGAACGATCTCCTCATCCTGTAGTTTTCCAATCATTTCCAGGCAGGAATATTTGCCCTCCATCAACAGTCCGTTGGGACCGTAATGCACTTTCGTATTTTTTGAGAGTATCCTGCCACATACCATTTCATTATTCAAATACCCCTCAGCCAGGGACTGCACAAGGGAATCATCCGCCTGCCAGAACATGTCTCTGGATTCAGTCTCCCGGCAAAGGGTCCTTTCCGTAATGATTCCAACAGGCAGATGAAACCCTCCCGGTAGCTTCAAATAATTTTCCGTATATATCTTATCACAAACACCACTGCAATTTCCACTCCCTTTACATAATTTTATCTTATTTTTTCCAATTACGATACTGACAGAGAGCACTTCCTCATTTATTTCACCCTTTAAAACAGTGGGAAACATAGTTTTAACACAAACCTCTCTGCTGGTCACAGCCATAATCTCTGCTTCCACGTCCGTTATTTTGATAGATATTCCACAATCCGTGTAAGGAGAAACCAGCACCTGCCCCTTTGCAACAGCTTGCCCCACTTTACAAAGGGGAAAACCTTTTGTGACAGTGATGTCCTCAACAACGCCATCTCTTGCCGCTACGATTCGTTTGGGGGCGGCAGTATGTATTTCTTCCGGTGCCGTCTGCCGTTCTATAACGCTAATCACAGCAGTACAGCCTTTTGTATTGATTCCCGCCCATTTTAGCTGAGGAATCGACATAAGAAGTCGGTTTTTCATCTTTTCACTGCGGACCTCGGCTCTGGATGCCCACATGCGAATCCCACAGGTTTCCGCCTTCTCCAATATTTGATGAGCAGGAACCGTATCATTTCCCTCCACCTGTACAAACAGCACTCTGGTGGGCAAATACAGTGATGCGAAGAACAAAATCAAAAAGCCAGTGACTAAAACCGGTCTGTGCAGCCAGTGACGCAGCTTCCAATACACCCCGGTTTTTGCTATCTGTTTACAACTCTCTCCCCGTTTCTTCAGAATTCTTTTCAGTTGATGATACTCTTCCCTTGCAACGCACGCCCGAACGGTCAGCAGATCAACTTCGTACACATCCCGAAGTCTGACCCCGGCATTTACCACCGCAGTCATCATATCCGCGGTCGACGCACTTACGATCTCTACTGTCAGGGTTCCGTTCATATCGTTCCAATCCATAATCAGCCTTTCCTGCACACCGCAATACTATCTATCTTTCCGGAAATTACCAACTGTTCTTTAGACATGTGCATCAGCTCCAGCGAATTGCCGCAAACACACACCGAACCAAATGCCGTACCCACAGAAACACATTGGCAACTGTATTGCCATACCCCTCGATGTTTTTCGATCAAAACTCTGTTATCTCCCAGTAACTCAAGCACCGGCTGTCCCGGAATAGGTTCTGCCGGAAGATCTGTTATCCCCGGCAATCGGTTCAGTAAATTTTTATTCCGTCGCATTATTACGCCCCCTTTTTTAGAAAGCATATGCATTTGCCGGATATATTTTTCTGTCTGTGCATAAATTTCACAGAGGTGATCTACATGGGAAAGCAGAAGCGTCTTTTTTCTTGGTTTGCATTATTCTCCATATTCCTAATATTGATCCTGGATGTAAAATGCGCCATTTCAGGTGTTTCTGGAGGTATTGATCTGTGCTTGCGCACAGTCATTCCTGCCATATTTCCATTTTTAATTCTATCCCCATTATTGCTCGCGCAAACACCGGACCTGTCATTACTGCACCCTGTGGGCACTCTCTTAAGGATCCCAAAGGGCAGTGAATCCATTATGGTTTCCAGTTTTTTGTGTGGATATCCGGTAGGCGCACAGATGGTCAGTAACTCTTGGAAAAGCGGTCAGCTCACCACCTCCGACGCCAGGCGGATGTTGGCATTTTGCAACAATGCCGGACCTGCATTTATATTTGGGATCGGCGGCTCACTTTTTTCGGAAAAATGGGCACCCTGGGTGCTTTGGCTCATCCATATTCTTTCAGCCTTGGTCGTGGGTGTGGTATTGCCCGGAAATTCCAGTCATCACAGCTTTCAATTTAATAACAAACCAACCTCCTTTAGGAAAAATCTTGAAAACAGTGTTGTCACAATGGGGTATATTTGCGGTTGGGTCATCCTTTTTCGCACTATCGCAGCCTTTCTGCAAAGGTGGATTCTATGGTTTTTCCCCAAGTGGGCAGAAATCATGATATTTGGTTTTCTTGAGCTCTCAAGTGGCTGTACTTCCGCACATTCCTTAAACGATCCCGTTGCAAGGTTTCTCCTTCTTTCCGCATTTTTTTCATTCGGAGGTATCTGTGTACATATGCAAACCGCTTCCGTCACATCCGGACTAAAAGCAACGATCCCTTACTTAACCGGAAAGCTTCTTCATTGCAGCTTCAGCATCCTTTTATCAGCAATATTCCTTTTATTTACGCATTTTACTGACGCATCATCACTTGTGCCTTTTATTTTGGCTATAGATATACCACTGCTCGTGATTACAATTTTTACGATTAGAACAAAAAAAGGTAGCTTTATGCAGTTATGTGGTGTATAATGAAAAAAAAGCAACGAGGAGATGCCCATGCTGTTTCGAAAAAATCTCGAAAACAGTGTTGTCACAATGGGGTATATTTGCGGTTGGGTCATCGTTTTTCGCATGATCGCATCCTTTCTGCAAAGGTGGATACTATGGTTTTTCCCCAAGTGGGCAGAAATCATGATCTTCGGTATTCTAG